>CAJUHQ010000095.1 GCA_910586095.1 uncultured Lachnospiraceae bacterium
ATCGTAGCATATGCGCGGGCTGCATATCGTATGAATAAGGAGGGAATGTCTGGCTGTAAGACAGTATTTGATGTTGCGCCTGCATACTTAAGTCCACTCAGCGGCGAGGAATTGCGTGCACGTATGTTATAAAAATGATGCCATCAAAGTTTTTTAGCGTCAAAAAAGTTGAGTATGGCAATTAGTGTGAAATCAAAAATTCACCCATCTTGATTGGAGAGCCAGAAAAGGCTACTTCACGGAGAAACGCCTAAAAGGCGGCATAGGGGATTAGGATGAGAAAAATTAGAAAAATTTTTTCAGTAAGTATTGCATTGATAGTAGTTTTGACTGCATGTGGTTTAGACTTTGATGGTAGCCGAAGAGGAAATCAAGATGAGCTTATTATGGAATATAAGGTATTCAATAAAGTGGATAGCCAAGACTTGGTTGTGGAAGCCGGAGACAATATCCATGTAGAAGTAGTAGTCAAGAATGGACAACTATCATTAAAAATTCAAAAAGGTGATGATCTACCTGTTTATGAAAACGTTGATATAACATCTTCTGATGAATTTGATGTTGAAATTGAAGAAAGCGGAACATATACGGTTACAGTAATAGGAAAAAGAACAAAAGGAAGTGTGAACATTACAGTAGAAAGCGATTGATTTCAAATGGATATAGTAAACTTCCATCATGCACAGCCTGCCGTCTGGCAGGCCGCATGGCCATCTATGCTATGAAAGTCGAAGACTTTCGTAGTAATGGTCACTATACTAGGCACACTTTTCCGAAAAGGGTGAAATCAAATAGAAAGGGTGAAATTTTATGGACATGGGTTGGGTAAACGAGGTATATGAAAAAATACTCTCCAAAGAAAAGAAAGTAGTGGAGCGCAATCGGAATAAAATTCCATATACCACAAATGACGGTGTGTTTGATGACAGAGGGGGCAGAGAGATTTGCTGGTGGACAAATGGTTTTTGGGGTGGCATGCTCTGGCAGCTCTACCATGCCACACACGATCCATTGTATCTAGAAGTTGCCATTGAAAATGAAGTAAAGTTAGATGCTAATCTAATGAACCGTCAAGGTATGGACCACGATAGCGGTTTTAAGTGGATGCCAACAGCCGTGGCACACTATCATGTGACAGGAGACAAGGCAGCGCGCAACCGAGCACTTTTAGCGGCTGATAATTTGGCAAGCCGTTTCAATCCAGTAGGAAAGTTTATCCGTGCATGGAATAACTGGGACGGAAATGAAGATGGTTCTTTTGCAGGACGTGCCATTATTGACTGTATGATGAACTTGCCACTTTTATATTGGGCAGGGGCCGAACTTCATGATCCGCGGTTTGTCCATATTGCAAAGATGCATGCGGACACAGCAATGCAGCATTTTATACGCGAGGATGGATCAGCAAAACATATCATAGAATTTGATGCCCAGACGGGAGAATATTTGCACTCTGTAGGAGGGCAAGGATATGCGCATGGTTCTTCATGGACAAGAGGACAGGCATGGGCAATTTATGGTTTTGTGTTAAGCTATATTCATACAAAAGAGACACGCTATCTAGAAACATCGATGAAAGTAGCGGATTATTTCATCTCTTGTATTCCTGAATCAAAACTGATACCAGTTGACTTTAGACAACCTGAAAAGCCTGCATATGAGGATTCAACTGCGGCAGCAATTGCCGCTTGCGGTATGTTAGAGATTGCTAAGTATGCACCCGATGACCGTAAAGAAATCTATCAAGATACAGCGATAGAACTGATTAAAACAATAGCAGATAAGCGTTGTAACTGGGATGAAACGATAGACAATCTGGTTGAGAAGTGCACAGCCGCCTACCATGATCCAGACCATGAATTCTCAATTATCTATGGTGATTATTATTTTATTGAAGCGATCTGGAAACTGATGGACAAGGAACTGTTTATTTGGTAGGAGGAAAGAACAATGATATTTCAGCCAAAAACATTAGATTATACAATAAGCCCATATACAGGACTTACAAGAGAGAGTTGGATCGAGGCCGCAGAGTATTTATTAGAGGGTGTTTTTCAGCATATAAAGAATTTTGAGGACCCTGTGGTAGTACCGCGCAAAGAGACAGAGGTCACTTATCCACATAGTGCGGACGCGATTTGGGAGATTAAGGCAGAATATTTTGAAGGACTTGCACGTTCTCTTTTTATTGCGGCACCACTAATCCATATTAAGCCAGATTTAGTACTTCATAATATCCCTATCAAAGAGTATTATAAGCGGCAAATTTTGCGTACCTGCACACCAGGGGATCGCGTGTATGTCGGAAGTTACATGGATTGTATGAAATTATCAAAATCTTCAAATCCATTCAAGAGCTTTCAACAGACAGTGGAGACATGCGCACTTGTAATCTGTTTGTGGATGAGTCACGAAGAAATTTGGGATACTTATACAAAGGATGAAAAAGATACCATTGCACACTTTTTATTGGATTATGCATATGGAAATACTGTTCCACAGAACTGGCGTTTGTTCAATATGTTAGATATGGCATTTTTACATATGGAAGGCTATACAATCGAGGCAGACATCATGCGTGAGCATGCGCAGGCAGTCTTAGCGTATTATACAGGTGATGGTTGGTATCGTGATGGACATAGTTTTGACTATTATTCCTGCTGGGCGTTTAATATGTATGCACCTTTATGGAATCAGTGGTATGGTTATGAGAATGAACCCTATTTGGCAGCTAAGTTTGAAGAAAACTCTAATGAATTGATGAAAACCTACGCCGACTTTTTTGACGCGGACGGATTTACAAATATGTGGGGTAGGAGTAATATTTATAGAAATGCTGCGACAAGTGCATTTGATGGTAATCTGATGCTACGCCAGTCTACAATAGATCCTGGCCTTGCAAGACGTATTTCTTCTGGATCGCTGATGCAATTTATGGGGCGTGAAGACTTTTTGTATCAGGGAGTACCTACACTTGGATTTTATGGGCAGTTTATGCCGTTGGTACAAAGCTACTCTTGCGCAGAATCTCCATTTTGGCTGGGTAAAGCCTTTTTGTGTTTGCACTTGCCCGCGGATCATCCTTTTTGGACAGCAAAAGAAAATAATGGAACGTGGGAGAAGCTAGGAGAAAATGAGGTAAAAACGACAGTATTAAACGGGCCAGCTTTATGCTTCTCAAATCACAAGGCAAACGGGGAGACAATCCTTCGTACAGGAAAAGTAGTAAAGCATAAAGATGATGAGCATGGTATGTGGAACTATTCAAAGATCTGTTTTAATACTAAGTATCCGTGGGAAGCAGCACCTGCAAAGCATGTGGAGGCACAGCAGTATGTGCTCCATGATGTGACGACAGATACGTACAGCAAGGCCAATGTAACATTTTGGTATGGACAGAAAGATGATGTATTGTACCGCAGACAGTTTTTTGCGTATGATCTAGATACAGAATGTCATTGGATGCAGGCAATTAACCTTGCAGACTATACTGTGCCCTATGGAATAATGCGTGCAGATAGACTTAGACTTTTTAAAAAGCCAATTACGCTCACGTTAGGAGCCTATGGATTTGCGGATCATGACACAGAGATCTTTACAAAAGAATTGTCTTATGAGAGAGGAACGGCACAGACCACAGAATCTGTTACAGCGCAGGCTATCATCTTAAAAGGACAGGACTTTACAGGCAAACATAAACAGCTTGCTATGACCATATATGATGGATGGGATAAGCTTACATCCATCAACAGTACAGGGACAAATCCAGATTCACAGAATTCTATTGTTGTATATGCATCCACAGCAAGAGACAAGCACAACCATTATGAACAAGCACTCCTTGTTTCACAAGTGATTACTAAAGAAGATTGGATAGACTTCACACAGGAGGAATTGTTCCCCATCAAACGTATTATATATACCGATCCACAGGCAAAGGGTGGATATGGCAGTGTTGTGATAGAACACAAGGATCAGACAAGTAAAACGATTGATTTTGACAAGATGGAAGGACAAATGATGTTATAAAAATAAATCAATGTTCAATCAAGTCACACGAAGGAATAGAAAGTAGTTTTAGGGCATCCTCAAGTTGAGGGGCCCTTCTTTCATATACAGCCATGATTTTGGAAAGCTCTTCAACAGAAAGACTTTTTTTATGTTTGGCATAGAGTGCAAAAAAGAGACAAAGCATGTTGGTTTTGGCGATTCCAAAAAGCAAATGTTTAGAAAAACTATAGTCTTCAAAAATATCTAGAAAGTTTGTTAAAAGATAATATTCATAATAGCGATTGAGTATAATTCCTAAATCTGGAACAAGATCAAACAAATGTTCTTGCAAAAGGATGAGTTTTTGGTTGGCTGTTTTTGAAGAGAATCGAGAAAATGTACCAAATTCTCTTAGATAACGCCGGCATAGTTTATACAAAAATGGTAAGGTAGTCTGAAGACTCGGGTGATAAAATCCATTGAAAAACAGAGTATCTAACACAGTAAAATCCATAAAAAAACGGTTTTGCTTATCGGTCTGTTCTACACCGCTAAATGATTTTGACATAGTAGCAGAGTGATGTTTGACCACCTCTATAGGGCGAGGAAGGGATGATTGGTGTAAACAGGCATTTTGGGCCTGCTGTCCGTACAAGAGGATCTCCATACTGTCATAGGGGATGCCTTCGTGCAAAAGCTGGATAAGTTGTGCGCGATCTTCAATGAGATGATATAGGAATTGTTCGTCATCGTTGGTTGTGTTGACAGGATAGTCAACAGTGCCTTGTATTTCTGTAAAATCGAATGGTTTGCCTTGCTGTGCATACGACAAAAAAAGTCTTGCGGCTTCAGGACAGGCAAGATAGAGTGTTTCTTCACAGAAAAAATCAAGATTATAAAGTTGTCTAGGGAATTGTATACAGACAAGTGGCATATAAGCGGTTCCATGTTTTTTTTGTATAGTGCAAAGTTTATCTATTCCCAAAAAAGGGCATTTTCCTAGTACACTTCGAAAAGCTGTGATATCATTTTTGTGTACGATAGAACAGCGAAGCAAAATACCAAAAAGTCCCTTTTCTTGCAAAAATTTTTGACAGGTATTTTTGTCTACTGGGATTTGCCATCCTTTGCAGCAGTTGACAGGACAGTCTGATCCAGTACAGTGAAATTCATGATAGATGGATATTCGTTTGATCTTCAACACACACCTCACTATGCGTAACGTAGGGTTAAACAGGTCAATGACAGTGAGGATATTATATCGGGAATTGTAAAGTGCGTCAAGGAGTTTGAAATTAGACAAAAATCTAGAAATAATGTTTTAGTAGATTCAAAGAAAAAAGCAGCGAATCATTTTCTGGGAGAATCGCTGCTATAGATAGTATTTTTGATTTTATGCACTTAAGGCGACATCGAGCACCATCATTGTCACAAAACCTATGGTAATGCCTATAGTACCGATGTTAGTGTGTTCTCCTGTGTGTGATTCGGGAATCAGGTCTGCAACTACCACATAGATCATAGCGCCCGCAGCAAAGGAAAGCAAATAGGGAAGTAGTGGGACAATAAAGTTTGCCAAAAGAAGCGTGAGAACAGCGCCAATGGGTTCTACAAGACCTGAGAGCATACCATATACAAAAGACGTAAATTTTGTGGTTCCCTCACTGTGAAGTGGCAGAGAAATAATGGCGCCTTCTGGAAAATTTTGGATGGCAATACCCAACGCCAGAGCAATAGCACCAGCCATAGTCATTTGAGAGTTTCCTAGTAAAACTCCTGCAAACGCTACACCTACAGCCATTCCCTCAGGGATATTGTGAAGAGTCACAGCCAATACCATCATGGTTGTTTTTTTGGCTTTTGTCTGAAAGGTGGCAGGGGTATTGCTGTCAATACTAAGCTGTGGAAGAATGGCATCGACCAGCAATAAAAAAAGTATACCTACTATGAAGCCGGTTGCTGCTGGTATCCATGCAATATGTCCTTGTTCTGTAGCCATGTCAATAGAAGGAATCAGCAAAGACCAGACAGAGGCAGCAACCATCACGCCAGAAGCAAAACCCAACAAAAGTTTTTCTACTTTTTTGTTTATTTCATTTTTCATAAAAAATACCATAGCAGATCCGAGAGTTGTACCAACAAAAGGTATCATCAACCCAACGGTTAAACTGATATTCATTTCATAATACCCCCTTTATATCGTTGAGCACTCTTGAAAAGTCTCTTGTCTGTAGATGATTTTTCCAGAGTGCTCTCTTTATAGCATATGCAAGATACAAAAATGTTACACTGAAAAGTCTCACAAAAAGTTATACATACAAAGTGATTATAATTTTGGGTAAAGGTATCAAAAAAGAATTACCAGAATTAGTGATAGGAGTAGTGTTTGATTTGTTAAAGTGGGAAGTAGTTCATACTAAAAGCAGTCAGCCACTGACAGAACTAGTGTACTGACTGCTTGTACAATCGTTAAGGTTCTTCCTTTAAATAAGCTTTGTTTGGAACATTGACAGTACTGTTGTAGCACTGAAATATGGTGGTGGTAAAGGTATCTTTTAACTTAGGTGTAATCAGGCTGACGATAGGGGTGACAAGCAATCCCACAATCATAGCTACAGCACCTGCATTGATAGGAGATGCAATAAATTTAAAGAACATATTTGACACTGTGATGCCAACTCCACAGATAAAGCTTGCCCACACACCTGCCCTAGTCACACCTTTCCAATACAGCCCATACAAGAATGGGGCAAGAAAGGCGCCAGCGAGTGCACCCCATGAAATTCCCATAAGTTGTGCGATAAAAGTAGGAGGGTTTAGTGCCAGTACAACAGAGAGAACAATAAAAAATACAATCAGTACTCGGATATAAAGCAATTGTTTTTTGTCGTCCATGTTCTTTACAATAGTTCCCTTGATAAAGTCGAGTGTCAAAGTAGAAGCAGAGGTTAGTACAAGGGAGGAGAGTGTGGACATGGAAGCAGAGAGCACCAACACAATCACCACGCCAATCAATAGATCTGGCAGTGTGGAGAGCATAGAAGGAACAATAGCATCATACATCACAGAACCATCGGGTTTATATAGGCTAGGCGTATCAAACAGACGACCAAAACCACCGAGAAAATAGCAGCCTCCCGATACAATAATCGCAAAAAAAGTTGAAACAATAGTTCCTGTTTTAATAGCAGTTTCGCTCTTAATAGCATAGAACTTATGTACCATCTGAGGCAATCCCCATGTTCCGAGAGATGTCAGGATAATAACACCGAGCAGATTGAGAGGATCTGTGCCAAAGAATGAGGCAAACGCGCCAGGCTGTCCCAACGTGACAGGGACATCAGAGGGAAGTTCAGCTAATTTCCGTACAGCCTCAAGAAATCCTCCCTGTCCAGACAAGACAGCGCCAATTACTGCGACAATACCAATCAACATAATAGTACCTTGTATAAAATCATTGATAGCAGTGGCCATATATCCGCCGAGAATAACATAGATTCCTGTCAACACAGCCATTGTGATGACGCAAACCGTGTAGGGGATATCAAAGGCCATGCCAAAGAGTCTAGAAAGACCATTGTACACAGAAGCTGTGTAAGGAATTAAAAAGACAAAGGCAATAGCGGAGGCAACGATTTTTATGACAGAACTGTCATAGCGCTTTCCAAAAAAATCGGGCATGGTAGCTACTTCGAGATAGTGTGTCATGATTCGAGTGCGTCGCCCCATAACTACCCATGCAATCAGTGAACCAAGCACGGCGTTACCAAGGCCAATCCATGTGGAAGCCAAACCATATTTCCAGCCAAATTGTCCTGCATATCCTACAAAGACTACTGCTGAAAAATAGGATGTACCATAGGCAAAGGCTGAAAGCCACGGGCCTACACTTCTGCCACCAAGTACAAAGTCAGTTGTGCTAGTAGCACTTTTTCGCGCATAGAAACCAACTAGAATCATACATCCAAAAAATAATAACAGTAAGATGATTTTTATAAGCATAGTCATGCCTCCCTCGTAAAGTGTAAAAACTTGTCAAAAGTTTTGTTTTAAAACATAGATAGAATAAATAGTACACAGCAATGCTTTAAAACTTCAACGCTTTTATGTGATAAAGCGTTTTTATTATATCGTATACGAAGGAGGCTGTCAATAATAAACTAATAGAAGGTTCGTGTAGGAACTCTTTTAATTTTCCTGTGTAGTTACAAGCGTATAAGGGGCAAAGGTTCTTTCTTTCAATTCGTCCATAGCCTGTTGTGGATCGGTTTGGTCACTTAACCATAGACTGTAGCAAAATTCGCAAAAGCCAGAGAGATCCATTTTAAAATTTGTTTCCCATGTATTGTTCATAATCCAAGAATAAACAGGGCGATGGTTATTTTCTTCTTTTTGGTCACATAGAAGAATCGGGTGATGGCGCAGTTCTCCTACATAGAGCAAAGGAGTGTCTGGTGTAGCAATCAGGATGCTACCATTGGGCGAAACATATGCTAATCCCTCATCAGACATGTAGTATTCCATACAAGTTCCAGGTATCTGATCTACTGAGATCTTAGATAAGCGCAATTTATCAATAGTTCATGCGTCACAGCGATTGGAGGTGGTGATACCTCCAAAGGAAGTGGCGTCAGGATTGGGAATCACTGGTTTTGAACCAGCAGCATATATTACATCACGAGGATTTACTCGAAGTGGCCAAGTGGTAGAATACAGTGAAAGTTATTATCCAGCTAGCCGCAGTAGTTTTCAAATCGAAATAGAACGATAAAGCCAAGGTTTTATTATAGATTTTTGTGCTGTTTGTGTTAGGATTTTAGATTTATGATGGGGTGGAGGATCAAAAATCAGCCTTCTCATGACAACATAAGATAGAGAGATAATTTTCAAAAGGCACCCCATGTTTACCTGATAGATTGGCAGCACAAGCCTCCTCGATAGCAGGCTGCAAAAAGTTGGCAGCAAGGTGCATTGCGTCATGTATAGAATCTCCGCGCACGAGACTCCCACATAGAATAGAAGCAAAAAGATCACCTGTTCCAGAAAAACTTTTTCCTGTGAAGACAGTCTCTACATAGATGGTATCACAAGAATTAATAGCCAAATTACCAATATAGGTCTGATTTGAAGTATGTCGAATAATACCAGTCACGACTATAGTTTGATTTGTTTTGCCCTGAAGAAGATTTTGGGCAATCTCTGCAATGCGGTTTGTATAGTCAGGAGAAGTTGCATATGAGATAAGATTTTTGTAATTTGTGTCTGTCAAGAGACATAGTTCTGTCAAGTTTGGAGTACAGACAGTTGACTTTTCGCACAAAAGGCGCATGCCATGCAAAAGAGATTCGTTAAATGATTTGATTGGCACGCCATTGTCTCCTAGAACGGGATCGGCTAGATAAATTGTTTGGGGCGTCTGAAATAAATTAAGAAAACGCAGAACTTTTTCAATCTGTAGTGGACTTGCTAAGTATCCTGAATGAATACCATCAAAGTGGATGTTCATTTCTGACCATGTATCTATGATAGCATCCATTTTATCGGTATAGTCATCACAAAAATAGTTTGAAAATCCTGTCTGGGCCGAGAGTATTGCTGTGGGAAGGGGGCATGCTTGCAGTCCCATAGCACAGATTACAGGAATCGCGGCAGTTAGAGAGCATCTTCCAAAACCAGATAAGTCATTGACCAAGGCTATTTTTTTCATTGTCTACATCCTTTTCATAATATAACAGCATATCAAAAATTTGTTCCATATGATAAATAAGCAGTGCTATTTGTCATGAAGGACAGGTGTAAAGTATTGCTTTTAAGTCTAACACAAAAAGAGATGTGGTGCAAATCATTATGTAGTTTTAAAGAGTAAAATATGCAACCTAAAAGTAGTTATTAAATGGAAGGATGCTTATTATTTACAAAACCTATTGACATAGTAGGAATACAGCAGTATGATACAACTGTATTTGCTGTAAAAGTCCTAAAAATTACAAACGAATGTTTGTAATAAGAATGTTTGTTTTGCACACATCATATTTTCTAAACATATACTTTTATTTATGGTGATATCAGTAAATGATAGTAGTGTTTCACATATAAAGGGGCTGGCAGAAATAATATTGTATAGTTTATGGATGTGCAAAATAAGAGGGTATTATTAAAAAATACGTATATAGTTTACAGGAAAGGAAGTAACAGTATGGCAGTATATCAAGGATTTACTCAGATTATCGGTAAAACGCCACTCGTGGAGCTTGTCAAGTTAGAACAGGAATACGGACTTAAAGCGAAAGTACTCGTAAAGATCGAGTATAGAAATCCATCAGGAAGTGCAAAAGATAGAGCAGCATTGTTTATGGTCAAGGCAGCGCAGGAGAGTGGCTTATTGAAAGAAGGATCAGTAATCATAGAACCCACCAGTGGAAATACAGGGATAGGACTTGCGGCTATCGCCGCAGCACAAGGCTACCGAGCGATTTTTACTATGCCAGAGACAATGAGTGAAGAACGCAGAAATATTCTTAGGGCATATGGTGCAGAAATTGTGCTGACAGAAGGCTTAAAGGGAATGAAAGGAGCCATAGAGAAAGCACAAGAGCTTGCAGAGCAAATAGATGGAGCCTATATTCCAGGACAGTTTGACAATCCTGCTAATGCACAGGCACACTATGAGACAACAGGGCCTGAAATATGGGAGGATACACAAGGAGAGGTTGATTTATTTGTGGCGAGTGTTGGCACTGGCGGTACTATAACAGGCACAGGAAGATATCTTAAAGAGCAGTGTGATACAATAAAAATAGTAGCTGTGGAGCCTGCTGGTTCACCAGTGCTCTCAGAAGGCAGAGCAGGCACACACAAGATACAAGGAATTGGCGCTGGCTTTGTCCCGTCTGTATTAGATACTCAGATTTATGATGAAGTTATTAAAGTGGAGGATATGGATGCGTTTGCCACAGCGAAAAAGCTGGCAAAATGTGAGGGCTTTTTGACGGGAATCTCATCAGGAGCAGCATTGTATGCGGCGATTGAGTTAGCGAAACGACCAGAAAATGAAGGTAAAATCATTGTGGCTCTTCTTCCAGATAGCGCTGACCGATATTATTCAACACCCCTTTTTACAGAATAAGATTTGTATGCCACTACCTTGCCATTCTTTCTTTGCAGGCGTGTGCATAAACGAAAAAGCAGTCTCTGTTGTTGATAGTGGGCTGCTTTTTCGTCTATGCACACGGACGCAGAAAACAAATATGCAGCTAAAGCTGCTCGCGTCCAACACGGGAGTAGGGAAAGATAAATCTTCTCTACTCGATTAATTTTGTACAAATAGACAACAATTAGAGTCAAAAAAATATGGAATAGTACATTTTTTTTGACAAGAAGTACAGAGATATAGTTATTTTATTCAAATAAACAGATATATAAGTTTACATTATTGTAAAAAACCACAAAATGTGTTACCATCATCTATAGAAGACTTCGAGACAGTAAAGAGGCAGAGAAAGGCTGGCAGAAAATGTTTGAAGAAGGTTTGTTTTCGAACAATGAGTTGGTAGCCCACCAAAGGTGAAAAGGGGGTATCTAGTATGAAAAGAACAGGATTAAAGCTTACACCACGTCTGTTGTTAGTAGCAGCTATGCCAATGATACTTATGTTTGTGGTAGCAATAGGGGGAATTAGTTCGTCGTGTGGGCGTATTACAGAAGAGATGGTGAAACATGAGCTAAGTACGGCACAATATGCATTTGAGGTATCTGTGGGGAATATTGCACAGGGTTCTTATACATATACCAATAACAAGTTCTACAAAGGAAAGAAAAATATTAGTGACAATACAGAGTTTTTTGATAATTTTAGCCATGAAGTTGACTTGCAAGTAACTGTATTTTATGACAATATGCGTGTGGCTACAAGTCTTGTGGATGAACAGGGCAATCGAATGATTGGAACCGAAGCAGAGCCAGAGATTTATGATGCGGTAGTAAAACAAGGAAGAGACTATTATACAGATAATGTTGTATTGGGTGGAGAGGCATACTATGCCATGTACTGCCCTTTATATCAAAGTGGAAAAGATGAAATTATTGGAATGACCTTTGTGGGCCTCAGAAAGAGTGAAGTCAACCAAGTGTATATGACAAATTTAATGAAAAACCTTGTGATTTTGATTGTAATTTTTGTGGTAGGAACCATTTTGACATTCATTTCTGTGCGGGTTGTACTAAAAGGAATTAAGGCAGTGATCGTAGAGCTAAATTGTGTGGCGGATGGAGAGCTTACTGTACAAATCGAAAGACGGCTGTTGCACCGTGCAGACGAGATTGGCGATATCGCAATCAGCGTGGATAAACTAGTACAAAGCTTGTCTACAATTGTGACAGATATCAAGGGAGCAGCAAACAATCTAGACAGTGTATCGGATGCTTTTTCGGGCTCATTTGGAAAGATGACCGAAAATATTGGCAATGTGGATCGCTCTGTTGAGGAATTGGCGCAAAGTGCCACTCATCAGGCACATGATACGACAGATGTAGGCAATCAGGTTCAAGATATGGGCTTTGCCATCGATACCACTTCACACAATATAGATCAACTCGCAGGCAATACAGAAAAGATGAGAGATTACAACAAAAGTGTGGATCGTACAATTCTAGAATTGATCAAAACCAGTGGTGAGACGCAACAGGCTTTTGAAATGGTGTATGGACAGACTAATATGACCAATCAGTCAGCACAAGAAATTCAAACAGCGGTGGACATTATCACAGATATCGCGGATCAGACTAGTCTTCTTTCGCTCAATGCTAGCATTGAGGCGGCGCGTGCAGGAGAACATGGAAAAGGGTTCTCTGTAGTAGCGGATGAGATTCGCAAACTTGCTGAACAGTCAGCAGAATCAGCAGGCCATATCACAAATGTGATTGAGTTGTTGATTAAAAATTCAAATACTACTGTTGAGACTATGCAAAATGTTACATCTGTGATGGAACGTCAAAATAAGGAACTCAACCATACTCAAACAGTTTTTTCTAGCCTCAATTATGAAATCGGTGAAGTGGGAGCGGCTGTAGACAATATCAAAGGAGAAGTAGAGAAGCTAAACGAATTAAAAACGATGGTTCTTTCTTCCGTGCAGAGTTTGGCCTCTATAGCAGAACAAAATGCGGCGGTTACACAAGAGACTTCGGCATCTATGCAAGAGCTTCGGCATATTGTGGCAGAGTGCAACACAGAGATCGATACAATTATGAAGACATCAAAAGGATTGTCAGAAAATATTGAGGTATTTACTGTAGAAAAGAAGGCGTGATCGTAGGCGTTATGAACTAATGATTTGGGCGCTAGCACAAATTGCTGGTTGAAAAATCTATGATTTTTCAAGTTAATTTCCTATTGATTTTTTAGTACAAATAGGATTTAATGGTAGTAGTAGTTTTTTGTTTTATAATACTGCAACAAAACTTGTGTAGCAGGATCATATTATTAAAATGGTGATAGATAGAAGCTATGCAAAAGTGTATTTAGGTTGAAAAGTAGAGCATTGCAACCTAAGATGTGTGCTATGCACAACGTCTCTAGACTTTGAAAGGAGTATGGT
>CAJUHQ010000096.1 GCA_910586095.1 uncultured Lachnospiraceae bacterium
GTCGAATACTATCTCACCAAACCTATTGATGAAGATGAACTTCTCGATTCGATTCATACTATAAAAAAGGCTCTTGAACAAGAACAACAACGCTCCAACCATATTGCACTCTACCGTGAGAAGGCCAAAAATGTGATTCTTCATGAACTAGTGACAGGTACATGGAAAACAGCTAACCGCACTACTTTGTCCTCCTGCGATTTTCAGAATATGGAACTTACAGCCGATATTTATCAAGTCATTATCTATGAAAAGTTTAGGCTGTATTCTGACGAAAAGCAAGATAGTTTTGCTAGTCTACTAAATATTACCAACAGTGGCAATCATTCTTTCGAACATTTTGAGCAGGACAATAAAGAAGTCATCCTGTTAAAAGGCTCTTTTGCCCTCAGGCGCTTTGAGGATTTCCTCAATCGCTGTGAACGAATCACCCCCCCCGAAAAGAGCTTTTAACGAATATGCATTTTTGACATATGGCCATCCTGTCAAAAAACTTGAAGAACTCTACCTTTCTTACGAGGAAGCCGCTGCATTAATCAAGCGACGTTTCTTTTGCATACAGGGCCAATATACACTTGGTTACCAGGATCTTCCCACAATCACTTTACACAACAATCCTATCGGTAATGACAAACTACATGAATACTGTGATACGCTCGTCAACTATTTGCAGGCAAACAATCGCAGCAAAGTCGCATCCACGCTGTTTTTGTTGGAAGAATATCTGTACAATACAGACAGTTCTATCGATTCAGTAAAACTGTTTTTGACAGATCTGTTGCTACAGCTTAAGGAAAATATCAACAAACTCTACAATAGTTCGCGAATTTCCTTTCCATCAAACTCTGCTATTATCAATTATATTAGTAATTGTCGCTATTTGTACGAGATTATTCGATATATCTCAGAGCAAGTAAAAATCGTAATGGACGCAAACAACAGCTTGTCACGCGACTCTATTCTAAGTGATATTCTTTATTATATTGACAACAATTATCAAAATAATATTAAATTAGAAACAATTGCTCCACTTTTTGGTTATAACAGTGCCTATTTAGGTAAACTTTTCACCAAGGCAATCGGCGAAAACTTTAACTCCTATGTGGATCATAGGCGTATAGAACACTCCAAAAAGCTTCTAGAGCAACCAAACCTCAAGGTATATGAAGTATCTGAAAAAGTTGGATACAAAAACGTAGACTACTTTCATAAAAAATTCAAAAAATATGTTGGTATCAGTCCCGCTGAATACCGCAAACAGTTGACCTTTGACGATAACATAACCTATTAAAAGAGCACACACTATTTTTAAGTTACATGGTTCCTCTATTGGCGTTTATCGTTTGGCTACGTGCATAAAACATACATAAAAAACCAGGGCTATTTAACAGCTCCTGGTTCTTTTTCTATTTCTTGAAAAATTCTCTTTGAAAATGCTGCAACTGTAAAAATTGCAAATGCGATGCCAAACAGCCCTCCAAAACATTGCAGTACAACATTAAAGTGAAAAACAACATACTCAATCAAAAGCAAACATACGATTAGCAATGTTCTACCAAAGTATCGCCTTGAGATTTCCATCGAATTTTGTATAGTGGCAATAATCCCATTTTCATATCGAGCGAGGAGTGGAAATGAATATAACATTGCTGTCACATACACAAATACAGAGACAATTCCTACCACAATTAAGATAATAGAGCCTTCCTGCGAAACTCTGTTAATCTCGTAGTCTAGATAAATAGCATAGGTTGCTATAAGAAACACCCAGCCTAAGATCATTCCTTGCCAAAAATTTGCTTTGAATTCATGAACAAACGTTCTTGCTATGTAGCTCTCCTCATCATCCACCATCTTCATCGCAACACTGTAGGCTGCAACCGTAGAAGCTCCAATTGTAATGACAGGTAATGAAAAAAGTATCCACAAGAAATTCAGTTTAACTAAATCCCAAAATTTACTGAGAAATCGATATAATCCACCGTCAACACTAAAAAAACTGCTCATTCCAAAACTCCTTTTTATCAAGGGCTGTTCTGCTACAATGAAAGAACAGCCCTTTGTGGTATTATTGTCTAAGATATTGTTTTATGCCGCCATAGAATAACCTATTTTATTCGTACTCTGCTGCCTTTCTAAGCGATGCTTCATTTTCACACCACTCGATACACTCCTGATAACCATAGCTTTCTGCGTCTGAGCGCATCTTCTGCATAACAGAATCAAACTCTGCGTCATCCTTTGCATAAATTGCCTGCCATGAACCATTTTGGATACATGTTTTGACCTGTTCCCACCGTGTAGAAAGCTCATCAGACTTTGTGCTCTCTGCATAAGTATGTGGTTTAGATAGAGAGTATTCAAACTTTGTCATATAATCGTCATAGATATCTACGCCCATATCCTCTCTCCACTCCTTCTCTGCCTTGTCTACATCTAATCCCAAATACTTATCCCAATATTTGAAATTAAATGTCTGATTGTCTGTGCTTCCTGGAATAACCGTGTTTAAAGACCATGTTGTATTGTTCATCTGTGGACATCCATCATCAAACAGTCCTGTATAGGGTGCAGGCATCACTTTCTCTTCCTTAGCTCCTAATGCTTTGCACAGCAAACCAAAATCAGTCAATTCAACTTTGCCATTGTCAAGCCACTCCCAACATACATCCTCAGGACCATACTCATATGTCAACCTGCCTTCAGGGGTACACAGATAATTGATAATTGCCATACAAAGCTCTGGATATTGTGATTTTGCACCAATAGACCAGATTCGATTGCCGCCGCCCTGGCCAAGACCATAAACTAATGTATCCTGATTGGTTGCAGCAACTGGAAGCAATTTCTTTCCTGCATTTAAATGTTCTGAAGTATTGTACTGTGTTGCACCCATCCAGTTAAAAATACAGAAAAATGCACCACCGTCTTGATAATCCTCCATACAACCATCATAACCTTGCGTCAAAGAGTCAGGATCAAGCAATCCTTCTTGATACAACTTATTGTAGAAACGCAGACACCTCTCATAATATCCGCCTTCGCTTAGACAATCCTGAAATTCTCCTGTATCTGCATCATAAAACCCAAACTGGAACTCATCCACGCCAAAGAAATTGGTCGCAGTCGCTTTGACAAACATAACCATATTGCCATCCCAATCTTTGAAGAGCGAAACACCATAAGCCTCCTTGCCAGAATCGGAGGTTGGACAAACTTCCTTCATCTGCTTTAAGACATCAATATAATCCTCTAACTCGTCAATCTGCGGGCTTCCTATCTGTTTATAGAGATCATAGCGGATATCAGGATGATAACTAATTTCATCATACTGTCCTGCTGAGGAAGCTACATCATGCCCAAAACCGTATACTACACCCTCGGAAATAGATGCATTCTTTTCAAGAGCTTTTGCCATGTGAGACTTAATATAAGGACCATAATCTGACAAAATATCATCCTCATTCCAGTCGAGAAGCATACCATTGGTATATGCGCGAGTATACTCGTCACCATCAGAGCCAAAAAGTACAATATCTCCCAAGTTGCCGGACTCCATACGCGTATCAAATACGCCGTCACCATTGCTGATAATATTCAATTTAACATTAAATTTTTCTTTTAAGATATCAGCGAACCAGCCAATTTGCTCTCCCTCATAATTAGACAACTGCGAATACACTGTAAGAGTCACTGTCTCATCTGGAATTACATCCGAATAATCTGCCTCCTGTGCACCAGCATCCTCATTGTCTGTAGAGGCATCTGTATTTGCATTGTTTGAATTCTCTGCGGAAACTGTATCATCTACATCCGCATCATTGTCTGTGTTAGCATTTGCATTTTGTGTGGTTGTTGTAGCACCGCCGCATGCTGCCAGTGAACACACCATAGCAGACGCAAGTACAAGTGATACTACTTTTTTTAATTTCATACTAATCCTCCATTCTGCCAACATAATAGCGAACACCGTTCGCATTGTTGAAAAATCTTTGTCTCAACTTAATTTTTGACTCTTACAAAATTGTGAAATCCACGTATGCATATTATGTACACATTGCCATTACACAATATTTGTAATATTCGCTTTGCTTAAGAGTAAATTGCCTCACTCTTTTTATGTGTAAAATGTTTTGTCATAACATTCAAACACCAACTTTTATTTGACTGATAACCCTATATACACATTCTTTTATCCCTTTACAGCACCTAACATAATTCCCTTCTCAAAATACCGCTGCATAAATGGATATACCATCAAGATTGGCAAAACAGTCACCATTGAAATCGTATACTTGATTGTCTTTGCATTTAGTACATTGGCTGCCGCTGCTCCTGAAATTGTACCTGCACCCGAGTTCATCATGCTCTTTAAATTAGAGGCCGCATTTAAATAGGTATACAATTTATGTTGCAATGTGTGCAACTGTGGCGCATCTGGCATTAATATCAAGGAATCTGTAAAGGAATTCCAGTTTCCTACTGCACCAAATATTGCTATTGTTGCCAAAATCGGCTTACTCAGTGGCCATATAATCTTTCTAAAGATTGTCATATAAGTAGCACCATCAATCTTTGCACTCTCTTCTAGCTCTGCTGGTATAGATTCAATATACGTCTTTACCAAAATAATATTATACGGAGCTACAACCCCCGGAATAATATATGCCCAAAAACTATTGGTCAGGCCCAGCATAGACATATTTAAATACCACGGAATCAGACCTGCATTAAAATACATTGTAATCACAAGGCACCGATACCAAACTTTTTTGCCCCACATATCCTGCTTAGTCACTAGATATCCTACAAATGCAGATGCCATCACCATTAATACTGTACCCAATAAGGTACGTCCAATTGTGACCATCAATGCAGTACCAACATCATTGACATTGAACATAGATGCATAGTTTTGTAGATGCATCCCGCGTGGTATAAAATTGATAGCTCCTTTTCTAACCAAATCATTATCACTGATTGTATTGATAAAGATATAGTAGAATGGAAAGATACAAAGTAATGTAAATATTAGGAAAAATGCATGGTTTACAATCTCAAATACCCAGTCACTTGCTGTCATTTTATATTGTCTTTGATGGGTTTTCTCGTATTCTTTCTCTGCTTTTCTATCAAGTTTCTCCTGTTTTGTCATTGCCATTTCCATTCACCCCCTTACATAATACTTTCGCCACGCACAAGTTTTGAAATCTTGTTTGCCCCAAAGAGAAGCGCTACGCTAACGATAGACTTAAACATTCCTACTACTGTTGCCAAAGGCACTTTGCCGCCGTTAATACCTAGTTTGTATACATAGAGGTCTAACACCGTAATGGTATCCGTATTGTAAGGTGTCTCAAAAACTAGATACTGATCCATACCATTACTCAAAATACCAGCGATCGCCATAATTAACAGTACCATAAAGGTTGGAATAAGACTGGGAACTGTAATATTCCACATTTTCTGGAATCGTCCTGCACCGTCAATAGAAGCTGCCTCATAGAGTTGTTGGTCAATACCTGAGATTGCTGCTATGTAAATAATTGCATTCCATCCCAATCCTTTCCACATGCCCCACGCAAGCATTTTAATCCACATATGAGAACTATCCATCAAGAAATTTGTACCTGTTTCAATTACTCCTGCATTAATCAACAAAGAACTTACAAAACCATCTGTTGAGAAAATTGCAAATGCCACTGCATAGACAAGTACCCAGCTGATAAAGTTTGGAATCGTTGTAAATGTCTGTACAAATCTCCGAAACTTCATGTTCTTAATCTCGCACAACAAAATGGCAAATGCCATAGAACACCAGCTTGTCGCAAGTCCTAATCCACTCATTGCAAGTGTATTTCGCAGTACACGCACTAGGTCTGCGCGTGTCGCTTCATTTTGGAATAGAAATACAAACCATTTTAGGCCCACAAAATTGTCACGTGAGAGTGTATCCCCCGATTTGTAATCAAAAAATGCATATCTCCATCCAAGCAAAGGCAAATATGCAAATACAATGCACAATGCAAGAAACGGCAAAAGCAACAAAAAGAGTTGATACTTTGTTTCAATGTAGCATTTCTCATTCTTCTTAACTTTCGGCAAACAAAAGAAGATTATGATAGACAATGCTACTATGGCAATACATAGCACAATATAAAACATTAGATTTTTTGGGTCCATTGGAACAATTCTATCTGGTTTTGGTGTGCCTTTGATATCTGTTGCCGCCCAATTAATCATCATACAGCCAGCAAATGCCAAAACCGCACCAAGAACAGATGGTATGATACCAAGTTTTTTTAGTTTGTTTGTGCCAAGCGACATACATCCGCCCGCTCCCGCAGCAGCAAACCCAAGAATAATACACAGACATCCACCAAATACCATCTGAAGTGTTAAAGTCCCTACCCAACCTCTGTTGAATGCCCTGGCAAAATTCTGCGTCAGTGTTCCATACGAAGTACCGCAAGTAAATACAGAAGCGGTTTTAGGAATCAGATCACTGATTCTTGCAGGATTCAGTGCGGGGATAAACAGCAATACAAATGCCACTAGATACAAAACACGTAGCACGATATACAGTTTATCTGCAATCTTTTCCTTGTTCATTTCTCTACTTCCTTCCTTAATGATAGTTTTCACAACCTTTTTATTAGGAATAAATCCCTGTGATTTGTGATAATTCTATTATATAAGTGAAAGTTTTATAAAAATACAGAAAAAATTATCTACTATATACAGCACTTTTTTTATTAACATAGAAAAATCCACATAATTCATATGTGGATTTTTACAAAATAACTACTATTCACTTTCTATCACTATACATTCTGTCTGTTTTCTCGGGCAAAAGTAATATAATGGTAGTCCCCTGATTTTGCTCTGTTTCGATGGTTATACCATACAATTCCCCATAACAAAGCTTCACTCTTTGATTAATATTATATAATCCTATACTCGTCTTTCGCTCTGGATTTTTTTGTTCAATATTGCCTCTTAGTTGCTCTACTGCTTTGTTGTCCATACCACAACCATTGTCAGATACTGATATGCGAATACATGTATCTGTTTGTGTTTCCACAGATGGTACACGTTCTATACAGATCATTACTAATCCATCTGATTCCTTCTCCTCAAGCCCGTGAAGAATAGCATTTTCTACAATAGGCTGCAAGAGAAGTGGAAGTGTCATACATGCCTCCACATCAATTCCATCTTCTATCTGGAACTGATAATCAAATTTATCGCCAAATCTAAGTTTTTGTATCTTCATATAAATTTCAATATGATCCAGCTCACTTTTAAGTTTCGTCAGCGCTGTGCCATTGTTTTCCAAGACATATCGCATAGATTTTCCCAACAGTTTGATCGCTGTCGCCGCCTCCTTATCACCTGCGGTATAGGCCTTCATACGAATAGTTTCCAATGTATTGTACAAAAAATGTGGGTTGATCTGACTGGCAAGCATTTTGAACTCCATGCGCTGCTGTTCATTGATAAGCGCCTGCTCATTCAATAACGCCTCATACATACGCGCATCTTTTTCTTTGATCTTTTGCACCATAACCTCAAGATCTGCAAATGCTTCTGAGATTTCATCCTGCCCACGCACAATTTCTTCAAACTCATAGTCCTCGTTGCTTGCCTGATGCATCACATGCCGCAATACACCAATTCGCTTTGTAAAATATCCTGTAAAAAAGTGAATCAAAATTGCCGGAAACACTAATGCCATTGAAATAATCAACAAGCAAATCCGAATAATACCAATAATCTTTCCATACGATTTATCATTGATTGTACATATATATATCCGTGAATCTGATTGATACAGATGTAGTGTTGACATATTCAAAAAGCACGTCTTATGGTCAATTTCTCTATTGCCTGTGTACTGAAAATAATTCTGTTCATAATCAATTTCAACCATCTGAGGCTTTCCATAATCTGCCCTGTCAGTTGCAAAAAAGACACTTCCCTTATCCACTGACACACAAATGCGATATTCCTGGCTATTTATACGCGCCTTGAGATAGTTATCGCTTAAACGAATCACCAAAACAGCATTGTAGTTAGAACCTACTAATGGTATCTTTCTAACTAGACACAAATTCCAATACTGATTATCATACTGATCGATAATCTCCATTTCTGTCCAAAATATGCTCGCTTGCGTAGATGCTTTTTGATACCAATCTGTTTCCATTATTGTGCTGTCAACCTTATGATACTGTTTGTAATCATAAAAATTTGGATTATCACAATAGATTTCTAATTGTGCAATCTCTGTATAATTATACAAATAATTGTCGATTGATGAAGCTGATTGATTTACGGCTTCCATTAGATCCTGTTCAGAGGCATAACTTCCTGTCAATATAGAAAGTACCTCTTTGTTAAAAGACAGTTCTTCTGAAATGTTATAGACCTGTGTTGTAATCTCGAAAAGTATCGTCCGTACCCTCAGATTATCTGACTCCAGCAAATCCCCATAATAACTTGTCAAAAGCCCTAATGTATTGCCGACAAGAAAAATTCCTATGAGGGTGACAGGAAGTAAAACAGCTAATATATAGACTGTATACAATTGTTTGTGTATTTTTGATTTCTTTAAAAATCCAAATGGCTCATGTTTATTTGAACGCGTGTTTTTCAAGGATACTACCCATTTCCATATTTCTCTTTGTAGGCATACAATTGTATAATATTTTGCACACGCCTTTTAATAATACGTGGTTCAAATGGCTTAATCACCATATCTGCCACTTTATATTCAAATGCTTTGACTTCTGTCTCCTCCGACGAATCGTCTGTGATTACTACCACTGGCAATTTGTCTAGAAGAGCTTGACTCCTCATATAATCTAACACGCCAAAGCCATCTATCCCTGGCATAATGATATCGAGCAGTACCACTGCAAGACTATCATGTTCTACTGCAATAATATCAATTGACTCCTGCCCGCCGGCCGCCTCTATAATATCGTACTCATCACGGAAGATGCATGCAAGCATATACCTGTTTATCCCCTTGTCGTCGACTACAAGTATCCTACTTTTCGTTTCCACATTATTACCCCATTTCATAACCCCTTGTAACACCTAGCCTAAAAATAACTAGCGTGTTACAGCGTCCCTTTTACAACAACATGGTAATCATAGCACAAGCCTCCATAACTTCCTCATAAGCTTCCTTCGCACCGTCAAATCTGCCCAGACGAAGAATCTCCACCAACACACTCAACTTATTATGCACTGTGTCAAGTCCAAGATTAGCAGCCATTCCCTTTAATCCATGTGCATAGGCAAAGGCTCCCTTTACGTCTTTTTGATCAATTGCCATACTAAGTTCCTTAAAATCTGGATCTCCAAAAAATTCTGTCAAAAATTCTCTGTATGTATCCCGATTTCCCTTCATGCGCTCCAAGGCTTTTTCTACATTCACTCCCCTTTCTTTTAGCATGTCCCAAAATGGTTCCTCCCCTTCTAAGATACGAATTCCATTAAAAAGCATTTGATTTTGCTTTTCCAAAAGTCTCTGTGCAGTTTCCATACTATAATATTGACTTGCACGCACCATCTGTACGAATCCCAAAAAAGAGGCAGACACCAAAAAAGCTGTTTCTCTAGCGTTTGTCACCTTAATCTCCCCATGTGCCATTGCAGTATTTAAATACGTCTCTATCCGAAGCAAAAAGGGATTTTCTTCTAACTTCATACCTCCCTGATACAATACTTGCATATAGACATCTCCTGCACCAAGAGAATAGAACTTTTCTAGCATCTTTCTTGTAATTCTATTATAATTGGTCAATAAATTTTGTTCCTTTAAATAATTCTCATCCATAACAGAAAGAAATGGTTCCGCCTGCAATGCTGCCACAGCTCTCCCCAACGCATTCTTGTCCTCAAAACGCTGATAAATTGCCGAATTTGAACAGCCACTTTCCTTTGCAACCTTGCGGATTGTTAGTTCCTCATAGCCTCCCTGATTGATAATCTCCACTGCGGAATCCAATATTTTTTTCCCTACAGTATCCTCTGGCACTACTTGCTTTTTTTCTTCGTCCTGACCCTCATATATCATAGTACTCCCCCGATGTGTCATTATCCTGATGTTGTTATATTTCTACATTGAGTTCTGCTTCTTGTTTTGCTTGTCTCTTAAAATCCTCTAGCTGCTCTGGATTTACTGTCGGCAGATCTACCAATGATTTGACCCCAAAGGTCTTTAAAAACTCCTCTGTGGTTCCAAAAAGCAAAGGGCGTCCTGGCGCATCTAGTCTCCCTAATTCTTGTACCAAATTAAACTCTATCAATCTGTTGACAGCATGTTCGCTACTCACACCGCGAATTTTTTCCACTTCGAGCTTTGTTACTGGCTGTTTATATGCGATAATAGATAGCGTCTCAAGCAAAGTATCTGACAAAACATACTTTCGTGGTGCTTTAGCTATCTTAATGAGATATTCATATAATTCTGGTTTGGTACAAAGCTGGACAGCATTCTCCAACTCTAATATATAAATACCTCGATCTTCTTTCTCGTATCTATCATTCATGTGAGCGATCACACTGCGGATCTCCTCCTCTGACAGTTCAAGTACATGCATCAGCTTTGCAATTTCTACAGAATTGCCCATTGCAAAAAGTACCGCCTCGATAATTGCCATAACCTTTTTTTCTTTCAAACCCAAAAACCACCTTTATATCCCATAATTTTATGCCACAAGGCTTGAAGTTATCGTAATATCTGCAAAGGTATCTTCCTGTTCTATGGAGATTGTGCCCTGCTTAATCATTTCAAGGATCGCTATAAATGTTACGATAACCTCCATTTTACTTCCTTGCTTTTCAAGCAGTTTCTTGAAGCTAAACCGTTTATGATTTTTTATATATCCTTCAATATAATTTTGCTTTTCTTCGAGATTGATCTCATCTTTCTCGATCTTACCAAAATGGCTTCGAATCGGATCAATCTTATCTGCCTGTCGCTTCATAATGGATTTAAAAATTTCGTGAAGCTTTGCTAAGTTTAAATCTCCAATTAAATCCTTATAGTCAATCGGATACTGATAATCTGCCACTTCTTTTGGAAGCATTGGCGCCTTATACCAGCTTTTCGATGCATCTACTTGTCTATCCCGCAACTCCAATGCCATATATTGATACATTTTGTATTCCAAAAGCTTCTGTACCAACTCTGCTCGTGGATCCTCTTCCTCTCCCTCCTCATTTACCTCCTTGGGAAGGAGCATCTTACATTTAATGTCAAGCAACGTTGCGGCCATCACCAAAAACTCACTCATGACATTCATATCTTCTGTCTTCATGCCCTCAATATAATCCATATATTGTTTTGTGATTGTTACGATAGGAATATCATATATATCAATCTTACTCTTTTCAATTAAATACAACAAGAGATCCAGCGGCCCTTCAAACACTTCGAGCCTCACTGATAAACTCATAGCGCCTCCATTCTGCATAATCCCGTAATACGCCGCAAATGCGGCTTCTCTACATTGATGCAACACATTTGCGGCGCATGATATACTTGCAAAATTTTTCTAGTCTATACTATTGGATACAAACGTTCTTATCGACCACATTCTGTCTTGTATACACTCTTATTATACAAAGAATTTGCAGAAAGTACAAGACAAATTTTTGTTTGTTATGATACAGTAGCGACATTGGTAAACTGTCAATGCCTTTTCTTTTTCTCTGACATTTTGTATAATTTTCTGCTACTACTTAATCTGTTTCACACACCCATTCACAACTTTGGTTTTAAAGTAACTTCATACAATTGAGCAGGATTAAAAAATCTTAGCTTAATCGTATGTGATCCTAAACCGCGCCCTAAAAGCATGACAGTCTTTCCCTCTTTGTACACGCCTCCATCATACTTTGGAAATATCCGAAGAGATGGCGCTAAGACACCTCCCAAAAAGGGCAATTTCATGATTCCTCCATGCACATGTCCTGACACCACCAGATCAGCCCCCCACTGCGCATATTCCTCAAAATAGTCAGGGTTGTGCGCAATCAAAAGATTGCACTTATCTTTTATGGGTTTTGCAATCATCTGTTGTAAATATCCTTGTTTCATTGCACACTTCCTAAAATGTGCAAAATATTTTAGGTCTAACTCTAACCCTGTTATTTGAATGTTATATTTTGGTATCTCTACACTTTCATTTTCTAGCAAACAAACGTTTTTATTCGTCAAACTACTCTTAAGAAAATGATACTGGTTTCCAAACCGTTCAGGACAATTTTTTATTTTTGATTCATGATTGCCTAAACCATAATAAATTTTGTAATCACGACTTAAAATCTGTATCAGCTCAATTCCTGGTGTCATATCCTCCTTCTCTTCTGAAGTCACCAAATCCCCTGCAACAACAATAAAATCAGGGTTTATATTCTTAATAGTATGAATCAATTTTTCATTTTTATTTCCATACACCTGATTGTGCAGATCTGATATCAAAACAAATCTGCATTTTTGTGACAATCCCGAGAGAAAAAATTCTTCTTTCACAACCTCAAACCGATTTCCGTCAATAATACCTACTGCCAAAAGAGCAGCTAAAAGCAGCCCGACTGCTACTACCGCTATCCCTAATACACTCTGCATGTCATTCCTGCCTTTGCTTATCCTACACCAGATATTTCATACATACCTTCTTAAAATAATCCAAAAAATACGCCTTCTCCACTGTTTCCATAGCAATGATTGGCACTTTGCCAAGCTCTCGCCCTGCAAGCAAAAACGTAATCGAGCCCACTTGTGTTCCCTCTTCAATAGGGGCCGCCAACGCATCATAATACTGAAGCTTCTTCTCTATTTGGCTAAAATCCGAACCACTTACATCAAGATATCGAAATGCACTTTTGGCTCCTATTGCAACTTGCTCTGCCTTTCCACCACGTACTGGTAAGCTGCCAAAATCTTCTTTATTTTCATCCACATACAGTCGTGTCACTGCAAAACCATACTCTAGAAGATTCTTAGCCTCAGAAAATCGTATTTTAAAATCAGGTGCTCCCATAATCACAGCAATCAAATCAATATCATCCTTATGTGCTGTTGCACTAAAACAATATTTTGCTGCACTGGTTGACCCTGTCTTTAGTCCTGTTGTCCATTGGTACTGCTTTAACAATTTGTTGGTACTTGACAATGTAAAGGTACTACTTCCTTGCCTTGTCACATGTGTGATATCTTCCATCCATATCTTTGTGTAATCATATATCTGAGGATAGCGCGTAATCAACTCACGCGACATAATTGCTACATCACGCGCTGTTGTATGATGCGCACTATCATTGCTCAAACCACAACAATCTAGAAAATTTGTATTGCTCATGCCAAGTTGTTGTGCTTTCTCATTCATCTGATTCACAAATTCTGTCTCACTACCTGCTATATACTCCGCCATAGCCACAGAAGCATCAT
>CAJUHQ010000097.1 GCA_910586095.1 uncultured Lachnospiraceae bacterium
AATGAAAGGGGTTTACTATGAATCACACAAAATGCCAAAAGCAGGCATTTTGGCACCATACGGTCAGCGCAGCACGTGCGTAGACCTACAGCAAGGATTTGACAACTTTCATAGTAAGGATGGCCATACGGCTTGTTAAATGGGCAGATTGAGTATGATGCGAGTTTATTATAAAGGGAGAAAAAAGGAGGGATGAGTTCTTGAAACGGGTAGCAATTATAACGGCGCGCGGTGGAAGCAAACGTATACCTCGCAAGAATATTAGGCTCTTTTTGGGTAGACCTATTTTGGAGTACAGTATAGACGCGGCCTTGCAGGCAGGAATATTTGATGAGGTTATGGTTTCGACAGAGGATAGGGAGATTGCAGAGGTAGCAAAAAAAGCAGGAGCCAAAGTTCCGTTTTTTAGGAGTGGTGAGACCTCGGATGATTTTGCTACTACAGCCGATGTAATTGCCGAAGTCATTGAATCCTACGAAAAAGAGGGGATTTATTTTGAACAGATGTGTTGTATTTATCCAACGGCTCCATTTATCACAGCAGATGCTCTTCGCACAGCAATGCAACTATTAGAGCAGGAGCAGGCAGACAGTGTGATTCCAGTGGTGAAGTTTTCATTTCCTCCACAGAGAGGAGTTGTGATAGAAAATGGGAGACTGAAGCCAAAGTGGCCTGAAAATATGCAAAAGCGGTCACAGGATTTAGAAGCGCTTTATCACGATTGTGGACAGTTTTACTGTTTAAATGTGGAGAGTTTTAGACAACAGCGGGCAATATGGATGAAACATGTAGTACCGTTTGTGCAGGATGAAAAAACAGTACAGGATATTGATACACTAGAGGATTGGGAAATTGCGCAGATGAAATACCAGTTAATGAAAAGATGAGATTGTAGTGAATGGGGTCAAAATAAATAGGTATAAAAAATGTAAATGTAAGCTATACCTCAAATCCTCAAATTGAGAAAGGATCATGGTTATTCAGATGGAAAATAGTATATACATTCAAGGCAGGCGTGTAGGGGATGGACAGCCTGCCTATATTGTAGCAGAGATGTCGGCAAACCATGCGGGGAGTATTGAACGCGCCCTGGAGGTGATACGGGCAGCAAAACAGGCAGGTGCAGACTGTGTGAAGATACAGACATATACACCGGATACGATAACGATTGACTGCCACAATAAATATTTCAATATAGAGCAGGGGACTTGGAAGGGAGACAATCTATATTCGCTGTATCAAAAAGCTTATACGCCTTGGGAGTGGCATGAGCAACTTCGCGATGAAGCGGCAAAAGTGGGGATTGATTTCTTGTCTACTCCATTTGATCGGACTTCTGTAGACTTTTTAGAGGAGCTTGGATTGCAATTCTATAAGGTTGCGTCCTTTGAGTTGGTGGATCTCCCTCTGTTGGAGTACATTGCTTCTAAACAAAAACCGATTATTTTGTCTACAGGAATGGGTACATCGGAAGAGATTAGCGAGGCGGTAGAGACAATTTATGCTACAGGAAATCAACAACTTGCCCTGTTGAAATGTTCTAGTGCATATCCAGCGAAATATGATGAAATGAATCTGCGAACGATCAATGATATGAAAACGCAATATGGTATTCCAGTAGGACTTTCCGATCATTCAATGGGAGCATTGAGCGCAGTGGTGGCTGTAGCAATGGGGGCCAATATTATAGAGAAGCATTTTTGTGTGAGTCGTTCTATTGAAAATCCAGATTCAACATTTTCTATGGAACCAGAAGAATTTCGCAAGATGGTGGATACGATACGCGCAGCAGAACAGGCAATGGGCAAGGTCTGTTATGGGCCATCTTCACAGGAAAGCAGCAATTTAAATTTTCGTCGATCGCTGTTTGTAGTAGAAGATATTGAGGCAGGGGAGCAGATAACATCCCAAAATATTAGAAGTATTCGGCCTGCGTATGGACTTAAACCTAAGTATTATAACGAGGTTCTAGGTAAGACAGTGAAACGAGATCTCAAACGCGGCACCCCATTATCCTTTGAAGATCTTAGTTCTTGAAAAGAGAAGAAAAATAAGAAGAGCCCGCGTTGCGGGCATAGGGGAGTGATAAAGTTGTGGTTGCGAAAGGCAAATTGGGAAGACTTAGATCTATTATATCAATGGGCGAATGAGCCCGCAGTTAGGCGAAATGCTTTTCACACAGAACAGATCCCATATGAGGATCATGTGAAATGGTATCACACCATGATGACCAATCCAACTACATATCAGTATCTGTTGTGTGTAGAGAACATACCCGTCGGACAGATTCGTCTGAATGTTGAGGACAGTGAAGCGTTGATTAGCTATAGTGTCGCAGCAGATCAGAGAGGGAAAGGGTATGGCATTGTCTTGCTGCGCCTTGTTCAGTCGCAGATTCAAGTAGATAAAATATCGAGTGTTACAAAATTAAAAGGACTTGTAAAGTATGGAAACACTGCCTCTATGCGCGCATTTGAACACTGTGGATATAGTAGGACAGAGCAGCCAGAGTATATTCAATATACAAAACAATGTACATGCGAGCCATTCGCAGTGTGTGAGGATAATCTATAATACACACATCATGCAATTCCTGAAATGTTGTATATTATTTCAGGCCGCATGGACATCCATACTATAAAAGTCGAAGATTTTCATAGTCATAATAAGGGGATAGAAATGTTCTATATACGAGCAGATGGAAATAGTCAGATAGGGATGGGACATATTATGCGCTGTCTGTCAATAGCGGAGGTAATGGAGGAAGTAACTGGCCAAAAGCCTGTATTTATCACGGCGGATGATGAATGTAGTGCATTGATTACAGACAGAGGATTTGAGAGGAGAGTACTCTACACAGATTATCGTGATATGCTTTCAGAGATTGTATTGCTAAAAGACATGTTTGACACAAAACAAGATAGTCTGTTAGTAGACAGCTATCAGGTGAGTAATGCTTACTTTACAGAGCTTAGAACATTTGTGTGGGTAGCGTGTTTAGAGGACATGGGAATTCCCTATGCAGTTGATGTATTGATTAATTACAATTTGTATGCTCTAAAGTGTAAAGAAAACTATCAAAATACGAACATAAAAGATATAGACAAAAAAATAGTACAAGATGAGAAGATTTTTCCAGATAAAGTGCTTCTGGGAATAGAGTATATGCCACTTAGAAAAGCATTTCGGGAAAAGTCATGTTATAAGGTTAAAGATAAAATAACAGATGTTATTGTGACGACAGGAGGAAGTGATCCGTATTTTGCTGCTGGTGCGATTACAGATGCAGGGATACAAGATCCTTTTTTGTCACAACAAGGGATCAAGTGGCACATTGTAAGTGGACCGATGAATCAGTTTGCTACCGTGCTAAAAGAACATTACAAAGGATATAAGAATGTTGTCATTCATGAGAATGTCCAAGATATGAAGGAGGTTCTTCTAAAAGGCGATGTGGTAATATCGGCGGCCGGAAGTACTATATATGAGGTGAGTTCTTTAGGAGTTCCACTGATTGTATTTTATTTTGCCAAGAACCAGCAACAGGGGGCGGAGGAGATCGCCTCAGTTACAGAGATTGTGAATGTAGGGTGTTATACACAAGGGGATACAAAAGTAGTTAAAAAAATTCTAAAAGTGTTAACACAATGTGTACAGAGCAAATTATATCGTGAACGATTATATGAACAGGAAAAGCAGCTAATAGACAAAAATGGAGCAATGCGCCTTGTACAGCAATTGGTTTCGTGGCGTTTAGAGGCAAACACATAGAGAGGATCTGTATGGCAGCAAAAAAGGAAAGACAACTCAATTATGAACTTTTGCGCATTATAGCAATGTTGATGATTGTGTGTCTCCACTATTTGAGTAAGGGAAAGATATTAGGTGATCCAGCGCGCGCGGATATGGGTGCAACAGGATATACAGCATGGTTTATTGAAGCTTTTTGCTTAGTGGCAGTCAATGTCTATGTGTTGATTAGCGGCTATTTTAGTGGAGGCAAAAAGTTGCAGGCACTAACGGCAAGGGCTATTTTGCAACGGCCTGTGCGTGTGTGGGGACAGGTGATAACATATTCAGTGTTGATTGGAGGTATCGCGCTTTTAGTAGGATGGCAGGAGTTTAATATATACCAAGTGTTTCAATATTGTTTTCCTCTTGTGACAGAACATTATTGGTTTGCGACTTCCTATGTGGTCTTGTGTCTGTTGATGCCGTTTTTGGATGCAGGGATTGATAGGTTGCAAAAGCAGGCATTTCAGGGATTGTTAGCAGGATTGTTACTGATTTTTAGTATTGCAAAGACCATACTTCCCATGCAACTTCCGTGGGATAAGGGAGGCTATGATGCTTATTGGTTTGTGATCCTATATCTGACGGGAGCATATAGTAAACGCTATGGGATTTCACTTTTTAGCAATCGCATGAGGGGATTATTGGTGTATCTTGCAAGTGAGCTTGCTATTTTTGCAAGCTTTGTGGGGTTGCGTTTTATATTTTTTAGGACAGGCAGTTTTGCGGCAATGCTTCATTATGCTTATACGTACAATCACCTGCTTTGTTATATAGGATCGATAGGGCTTTTTATGGCGTTTCAGGAAACAAGTCAGACACAACAAAGATTAGAATATTATAAAAAACCGATAAAGTATCTCTCTAGTGCTACATTTGGTGTCTATTTACTCCATGAACACGCTAATATTCGAGATAAATGGTATCTGCTGTCTGACAATGGGGCGGTTTCTACTTTGACAGTTCCAGCATTTTTAGTGCGACTAGTACTCACAGTATTTTTGGTCTACAGTGTTTGTACAATAATTGAACTATTGCGCCAGAAAGTAGTCACCATAATCAAAGGATTTCTAAAAAATAATGTAAGAGAATGTGATTATTAAAGTGTAAACAAACACAACAGATACACATATAATTTGCGGGATTATTGGTAGTAAGTAGGAGAAATGTGTCTGTGCAACAGACAAGGGTGGTGAGAAATTGAAGGATAAAACGGAAAGTAGAAAAAAGTGGGATTATATCGCCGCTGTAGTATTGTTGTTGTATCCCCTGCGTCATATGACGATAGGAATTGATCTAATGGATGCAGGTTATACGCTTGGCAATTACCGCTTTTTTGACACAATGAATCAGACTTGGAAATTGGCCACGTATCTGGCAAATGTGATAGGAGTGTTGTTGTCAAAGCTTCCGTTTGGAGATTCATGGGCAGGGATGAATGGATATACAGGAGTATTGGTTGGAGTTGTAGCGGCTACGACGTATCTATTGATGGTGCGATGGTATGGCAAACGCATGATAATGTTTATAGCGCAGTTTGTGGCAGTGTCGCTTTGTTGGGCCCCAGCGCCTGTATTGTATCAGTATTTAGGATATCTATTCATGACAATTGCAGTACTGATACTAGAACGAGCAATTATTACGGGAGTATCAAAAAATTATATGATAGCAGGAGTGATAGTAGGACTTTGCATGATTGTGCGCATGCCCAATATCACATATATGGCATTGATTTTGCCCGTTTGGTACTATTGCTTTTTAAAAAAGGAACCTATGCTTATTTTACTAAAGCATACAGGATTGTGTATTGCAGGATATTGCATAGGAATTATAGTTCCATTATTAACAATCTGTGTTCGATATGGGATTGAGGCTTATCCAGCTATGATAAATAGTTTGTTTGGTATGACAGATCAGGCTACAGATTATAAGCCACAGGCGATGATTTGGGCAATGATTGGCGACTACCTCAACTATGGTGTATGGATAATAGTATTTATAGCTTATCTAGCAGTAGGAGTCATATTTTTTTGGTGGTTTTGCAAGACTGATAAAATAAAGAGTGTTGCAGTGTATCAATGGGGCAAAAGAGGAAGTTCTATCTGTTATGTCATAGGCTTTTTGGTGTTGATTCGGTTTTGCTATGGCAGAGGGATGTTTGATGTAAATTATGAGACATATTTTTGCATGTATAAGTGGCTAGTCGTGTTTTTGCTGATGGTGATAGCGTTGTGTGTCGCGCTTCTTTTGTCAAAGCAGGCGCAGATAGAAGAAAAAGTATGGGCAGCCTTTTTGCTGGTTATTATATGGATCACTCCGCTTGGGAGTAATAATGGCTTATATCCTGTTATCAATAATCTGTTTTTAGTAGCACCCGTTTTTATGCACCTGCTTGTCACAACAATCAAAAGAGTTCAGTGGAAAGAGTATACAAAATTTGCTTGTAACACAGTGTTATATGGAATGTTGTTGTGTATTGTGGTACAGTCTGTTTTGTTTGGCGCATTTTTTGTCTTCCATGATTCGATTCGTAAGGCAGAGTTTAGGATTGCGCTACCTATTGATTCTCCGGCAAATGGTATGAGGACGCAAAAAGAGGTAGGCGAAGGATTAGAACAACTGACAGAGTATCTTTTGGAGAATGGGCTTCTTGACAGAAAACTAATTTTATATGGGAATATCCCAGCATTAGCCTATATTTTGGATATGGAGCCCGCTATTTATACGACATGGATCGATTTGGATTCTAACAGTGCGCAGACACTTGAAAAGGATCTGGCAAAGATTTGCAAGCAAGAAGCAAATGAACCACTTCCTGTTGTGATTATGCGAAAGGATGCCATGATTGACAAGACAGTAAAGGCTCAAATGATAGAAGCGTTTTTGATATCAAATCAATATGAGATTACCTATTTGGGGAGCGATTATTGTGTGTATACAGCTCCATCTAATACAGAATCACTCAAAAACACTATATCATAGCAGGGAAAATAAAGAAATAGATTGGTAAAACTTGCCAAAAACGATAAAAGTGTGTAAAATAAATAATTATTCACAGAATAGACGTAGAAAAGCGAGAGCCTGACAAAAACCTAGTCATAGATAAAGGTAGTTACCTATGAATAAAGTTCGTATTGTGAACAAAGTTCATATTATGAACTTTGCTGAATTATGGAGGTTAGTGTGAAAAATCGTTCTAAGGCAGCAAAAGACACTGCCTAAGAACGATTCACACAGGAAAAACGCAAAAGACAGCGTTTTTCATTTCTATTTGAGCCGCCAAAGGCGGCATGGGGGATAGTATGATTAATTTTAATGTACCACCTTTCACTGGAAAAGAGATGGAATATATCAGACAGGCAATTGAGAATCAGAAGATCTGCGGTGATGGTATATTTACTAAAAAGTGCAATGAATGGATTGAAGAGCAGACAGGAACAAAAAAATGCCTGCTGACAACATCTTGTACACATGCCACAGAACTCGCCGCTCTACTTGCACAGATTAAAGAGGGCGATGAGGTTATTATGCCCGCTTTTACGTTTGTGTCAACAGCAGATGCCTTTGTGTTAAGAGGGGCTAAGGCGGTATTTGTGGATATCAGACCCGATACTATGAATATAGATGAGACAAAAATTGAGGCGGCAATTACAGAGAGGACGCGGGCGATTGTGCCAGTTCACTATGCAGGGGTATCATGTGAAATGGACACGATTATGGCAATTGCACGCAAATATAACCTATTTGTAATCGAGGACGCAGCGCAGGGAATGATGGCAACATATCGTGGACAAGCTCTTGGAAGTATTGGTGATTTTGGATGCTACTCGTTTCATGAGACAAAGAATTTTAGTATGGGAGAGGGCGGAGCAATCTTACTCCAGGATGAGAAATATATCGAAGATGCAGAAATTATTCGAGAAAAAGGAACAAACCGATCTCAGTATAACCGCGGACAGGTCGATAAGTATACATGGATCAATCAAGGATCGTCCTATTTGCCAAGTGACATGAATGCTGCTTATTTGTGGGCACAGCTTGAACACGCAAAAGAAATTACAGATGCACGTCTAGCGAGGTGGCATCAGTATGATGTCCTTTTGCAGCCACTGAAAGAACGAGGGCTTTTAGAGCTTCCTGTGATTCCAGAGGGGTGTGTTCACAATGGACATATGTACTATGCAAAGGCAAAAGATATTGAGGAGCGCACTCGGCTTTTGGACTTTCTAAAAAAGAATGGAGTGTGGGCAGTATATCATTATATTCCGCTACACACAGCTCCTGCGGGAAAGAAATTTAGTATTTTTTATGGAGAGGATCGATACACTACTAAAGAAAGCGAACGTTTGTTTAGATTGCCTATGTTCTATACACTAAAAGAGTCGGAAGTTAATTATATTGTAGATAAAGTGAAGGAGTTCTATCACATATGACAGATGGCCACACAAGGAGAAAGACAAGAGCAGGCAAAGTGTGTGGCGCATTGATATTCACTCTGTTGCTTGTTCTGTTTTTGGCAGTAAAATTTGATTTTTACTATGATTTAAATGATGACACGATGATCAAGGATATTCTATCTGGTGCCTATACAGGAACACCAAGCGGATACTGTATTCAAATGCTGTATCCCTTATCGTGGGTCCTTGCGCTTCTTTACAGAGCCATTCCAGCAGTTCCGTGGTATGGCCTGTTTTTGTGCGTGTGCCAGTTTGGAGTTATTTTTGCAGTGGCAGTGCGATTGATGAATCACGCAAAAAGTTTGCGGATAGGTCTGTTTGCGTTAGTGGCGCAAGGACTGCTGGTAACAGGACTATTTTTGCGGGAACTTGTGATTATACAATACAGTGTGACTTCAGGTATTTGTATGGCTGGCGCAGTGTTTTTGTTTGTGACAGCGCCGCGCGTTGGGAAAGTGTCTCTATTTTTTAGAAAAAATCTACTGCCACTCTTATTTGTGATTGTGGCCTTTATGATTAGAACAGAAGTTTGTATGATGTTGTTTCCTTTTTTACTCTTAGCAGGATTAGCAAAATGGGGTAGTGAGGAAAAAATTTTTACTGGCACAAATATTAGAAAATACTGTTTGTTAATTGGAGCAGCCCTATTAGGGATGATGATTGTATATTCGGTCAATTTATTGGCGTATAGAGATAGTGAGTGGGACAACTTTTTAAAGTTTTTTCAGGCGCGCACAATGCTTTATGATTTTTATGGATTGCCAGACTATGATACCAACAAAAGCTTTTTTGAGTCGATAGGGCTTTCTCAAGAATCGTACACATTGCTCGAAAATTATAATTTTGCTTTGGATGATTCGATTGATACATGGAGTCTCGAAGCGATTGTGGAGTATCAGGAGCTTCTTGCAAAAGAGGGATACGGGTTACATGACACCTTTGGTTTTGTCAGTAAAAACAGCCTTAAAGAGGCAGTATGGATGTATCGTAATCAGATACAAAAGGATGTTTGGTTCATTGTAAGTCTACTGCGACATGGCATAGGAAAGGGCAATGTGGAATGGAGTTCACCTGCAAGATTGCGCTTTGCAGTAGCAGTGGCCTACATGGTATATATTTTTATAGGGATTATTGCAGTAAAAGGACGAAAAAAAGCTGATGCAATATGGAAAATTATGCTACTTGTGGTTATCCGCAGTAGTTTGTGGTTATATTTATATATGGTGGATAGAGTTGTTGACAGGGTTGCAGTACCACTTTTGATGGTAGAATTTGTGACATTGTTGGGATTTGTAATCGAGAGTGCACAGCGATTTAGTGAAACACAAAAAGAAAATACGTTGAAGAAGAGCACCATAGCGATTTGGTATGGGATTTTGGCGCTATGTATAGTTGTAGCCTTGATGGGAAATATACATGTGCTTGAGACAGAGTATGAGAAGAGGACACAGGCAGATGCGCGCTGGAATGTACTTATGGAGTATTGCAGAGAGCATCGCATAAACTACTATGTAATTGATGTACATTCCTCAACTTCTTATGCAAATGCACCCTACTCAGAAAAAATATTTGAGAACGTAAATGATTCTTACAAGAATTTTGATATTTGTGGAGGGTGGGCAGCAAAAAGCCCACTCACTAAAAAAAAGTTGGAGAGAATGGGATTTAGAGATGTACAAAGTGGATTGTACAGTAAAAATAAAACAGGCAAGGGCAGTGCCTTTTTTGTGACAGCGTCTGGAAAAGAGATCGAGTGGCTAGTAGCATATTATAAAAAAAGAGGATTAAATGTAGAAACGGTGTGTGTTGACCAGATTCAGACAAAAGAGTTAGAAACAGTATTTGATGTGTATAGAGTACAACCTATACCATAATTAGATAGGAAGCCCAAACAAATATAGGGTTGTACAAAATCATTTTTGTGTAGAAAAGTAGGAGAGTATATATGGAGCCAGTAAAGCCTAAGATGCTTATTTGGGGAAAACAGATTTATTTAAGACCAATTGGTGCAGAAGATACAAAACGGATTGTCGAGTGGAGAAATCAGCAAGATGTTGTAAAAAATTTTATTTACAGAGACGTTTTGTCTGTCTATGAACATGAGCAGTGGTTAAAAAATAAAGTCTTCACGGGACTTGTACATCAATTTATTGTATGTATGAGAGAGCAGGACACCCCTGTAGGTTGTGTGTATCTTCAGAAATTTGAAAAGCAGCATCGAAGGGCAGAGAGTGGGATTTTTTTAGGGGAGACAGCTATTCGCGGAAAGGGTATTGGTACACAGGCGGTTCGATTGTTGGCAGAGTATGGGTTTTATCAGCTTGGACTACACAAGATAACAGCACGTGTTTTAGCGTCAAACAAGGCGAGTGCACGTCTTCATGAAAAGGCAGGCTACAGGCAGGAAGCGTATTTAAAAGATGAACTATTTTTGGATGGAAAATATGAGGATTTGTTGATATTTGGAGCTATTGAACCAAACGCTAACGCAGTAGATTGATGTGGAAATTTAGATTTCTAGACAGATGACTTTGCACCAACACACACAGAAAGGCATGGTTATAAAATAACAATGAGTATAGTTAGTTTTGTCATTCCCTGCTATAGAAGTGAACAGACAATTAAGAAAGTAGTGGCAGAGATTCGGGATACTATGGAGAGCATACAAGAGTATACGTATGACATTTTCCTTGTCAACGATTGCTCACCTGACAATACTTTTGCAGTCATCACAGAATTGTGCACAGAATATGACAATATTACAGGTATCAATCTGGCAAAGAATTTTGGACAGCATGCGGCACTAATGGCAGGACTTCGCAGATCGGATGGAGATATTGTGGTGTGTCTAGATGATGATGGACAAACCCCGGCCGATGAGGTGGGAAAACTACTAAAAGGTATAGAAGAGGGCAGTGATGTGGTGTATGCTAGCTATGGAACAAAGCATCACAGTGCTTTTCGCAATTTCGGCACATGGATGAATGATATTATGACACGAGTCATGCTAGGAAAACCACGACAACTACATCTGACAAGCTATTTTGCGGCGCGGCGTTTTGTGGTGGACAGTATGCTCAGATATGAAAATAGTTATCCTTACATTATAGGATTGGTTTTGCGTGCAACAAAAAATATCTCTAATGTACCAGTACAACATAGAAGTCGTGAAGTTGGAACGTCCGGTTATACGATGAAAAAGCTGTTGGGCCTGTGGTTCAATGGTTTTACCGCATTTTCTATTTTGCCTCTTCGAATCGCAACCATAACAGGAATAATTTTTGCAGGAGCAGGTTTTCTCTATGGCATTTATACAATAGTAAAAAAGTTTGTGAATCCTAATGTACCACTCGGTTTTAGTTCACTGATGTCAGTACTGGTATTTATTGGGGGAATGTTGATGATTATGCTTGGTCTGATTGGCGAGTATATAGGACGGATTTATATCAGTATCAACAACTCGCCCCAATATGTGGTGAAGGAAGAGATCGGGCACATGAAGAACACTGAGAAATAGTACATTATACAATGAATGGATGTCCATCAAAAAGGACAAGGGTAGAGAGATGACAAGAAAAAAAAAGACAGGTAATTTCATACTTGTAGTACTATTTTTGTTGTTTACAGGGCTGTACATAAGCTTAGTTTTTAACAAAAATGTATGGACAGATGAAGCCTATACCATCCAGTTAGTGCGAGAAAACAATTTTGTAGGAATTGTAAAAAATACGGCAATTGATGTACATCCACCATTGTATTATCTGATTGTCAAAATGATTACCTTTGTTTTTGGGGATAGCATTTGCGTTTACAAAATCGTCTCTGTGATTCCTATGCTTCTTACGATGCTGTTTGCATTTTTTTGTGTAAAGTCTTGGTGGGGAAAACAAGCTGCTGTCACATTTCTAATTATGGTCAATGCGATTCCTTGTGTATTAGAATATGTGGTGCAGATTAGAATGTATAGTTGGGCAATGTTTTTTGTCACATGGGCGGGGCTAGGTGCATATGGACTGTGTAGAAAGAAACAGACTAAGTATGGAACCTGGCTTGCAGTTGCGTCTTTGTTTGCCTGCTATACACATACATATGCGATGGTGAGTTGTGTATGTATTTACTTCTTGGTGTGCATAGATCTCTTGTGCGGAGTAAAGGGAAAGAAAAAGCTGCGTTTGTTAAAGCAGGTGCTCTTGTCTGGGGGGATAGTGGCAATATGTTATCTGCCTTGGCTTGTGGTTTTGATTCGCCAGACAACAGATCGTATTGATAACTATTGGATTGAACCCGTTACAGGGCAGGAAATAGCACAATATTTTTCGTTTCTTTTTGCATCGCAAGTGCCCTACTCTACAGCATTGTATCTGATATTGTGTGGTTTGGCAGTGGTGACATGCATATATAGGAGTTTCAAAAAGGATAAGGATGCAACGGCAGCATTGTTGATGCTAGGCGTTCCTCTTTTGACGGCTGGCATAGGAATTGTTATCTCGATTTTGGTAACGCCATTTTTTATTGCTCGGTATCTAGTGCCTTGTATGGGGCTGTTGGCCATTTTTTTTGCAATGGCTTTTCGCAAAAAGAGTAAATATGTTCAGGGGTTACTCGCAGTTTTTGGTATTGGAATGGTTTGTTATTCATATCAGCAGAATTTTTTAGCAGAATACAAGAGCACGCACACAGAGGAATTATTGGCATTTATGGACGACAATATGGAAAACGAAGACGTGATTGTCTATAATTATGAAGTGTATGGCTTTATTTATCGCATTTATTTTGATGGTAATAGGGTAAAATTTTTAAATGATGTGGATTTTTCAGAGAATGTTGCTACTTTATGGTATTTTGATAGTTGTGTCACTCCGTGGCTTGATTCTCAGGTTTTGGAGCAGTATGGATGGAAAAAGGAATACATAATGACAACAGGGATTGAGCATAACGAGTTTCATTTGTACAAGATAGAAAAGTAGCAGGGAATGGAGCTATTGGGGGCATTAGTGTGAACAAAACATTAAGAAACACTAAGGCGTCAAAAAACGCCGCCTAAGAGTTTC
>CAJUHQ010000098.1:0-3736 GCA_910586095.1 uncultured Lachnospiraceae bacterium
ATGAAGGACTATCTAACCTATACCATGATGAATGAATTTGGCGTAAACTCATCTTTGTGCAGTTATGTCTATATCACTGTTAACGGCAAGGATTGGGGATTGTATCTAGCTGTGGAAGGAGTGGAAGAAGCGTTTTTAGAACGCAATTACGGTTCTGACTACGGAGAACTTTATAAGCCTGATAGCTTAAGTTTTGGTGGTGGGCGTGGTCATGGCATGGATTTTGATATGGACAATTTTAATAAAAATATTGCTGTTTCTTCCGAGTCTGACAGCACTCTCGATGACAGTGATAAGATGTCTACTATGCCATCCATTAAAGGCAGTAAACTACCCGATGAATTTGATCTTTCCAATATTCCCGAAAATTTTGACTCGTCTGCTATGTTTGGCGACAAAACTGACAAACATCGTGATTTTGGAATGGGGTCTTTGGATGTGAAATTGCAATACATTGATGACAACCTTGATAGCTACTCCAACATTTGGAACAATGCTAAGACGACTATTACCAAAACCGACCAAAAACGTCTGATTGAATCTCTAAAAAAGCTGTCCAGTGGCGAGGATATAGAATCCGTTGTAGATATTGAGCAGGTGATTCGCTATTTTGTCGTGCACAATTATGTCTGCAATGACGACAGTTATACTGGTATGATGGTTCACAACTATTATCTTTATGAAAAAAATGGACAGCTTGCTATGATCCCGTGGGACTATAATCTTAGTTTTGGCACATTTGGAAGCTCAAATGCAACGAGTACCATCAATACGCCTATTGACAATCCAGTATCTGGTGGTTCCTCTGACAGACCCATGCTCAATTGGATTTTTGAAAACAAGGAATACACTGAATTGTACCATCACTATTTCTCTGAGTTTATTGAAACTATTGCTATTGAGGAGATTATAGAAAACACATATACTCTGATCGAATCCTATGTAGAAAAAGATCCTACAGCCTTTTACACTTATGAGGAATTTGAATTAGGCATCGAGACGCTTCGCCAGTTCTGCAATTTGCGAAGTGAAAGTATTTCTATGCAACTAGAAAACAACGAAACCTCCAACCATATGAACTATGTGGACGCTTCTACTATTACCCTTTCTGATATGGGTTCAATGAAAAGATTCGGCGACGATATGCCTGCCTTAGACAAAACACCAGATGACATGTCCAGAGATATGTTGAATGAAGGTTCAGGAAATATGCCCAATGACGTTGCTCCTTCTATTTTTGTTCCTTCTGATGGTTCGCATAGTCTTTCACACAACTTTCCTAAACAGCCCTTTGGCGATCAAACTTCTTTTGATATGAATGAAGCACGTTCTTCTTTGACCAATCTTACTGGATGGATGTGGATCGCTGTCTCATTAGTCATTCTTGTTATAGGCTTGACCATAGCCAAAAAATACAAGAGCTAATCTTATCCAATTGATCTATAACAAACCTGCTGCACTCTTTATCCAATATGGATGAGGTTGCAGTGGGTTTTGTTGTCTCAACCAAAATCATTGTTGAAAGAAATTATTTCATAAAAAATTTCAGATTGAATCACACAAATATATTGATTATTATAATAGCAACCGAATCAAGGATTTCTTTCTCTCATTTCAAACCCCTTTGGCAATACTCCCTTTTTTGGCAAAATTCTATAAGACAGACATCTGATATGAAACCAATCACTAACCACTGTAGAATCTTGTTGGTAATTATGTTTGCTTATGCCTCTAACTTATTTTTCTATCTTATGTTAAAAAGACTATATAAAGTCTTTTTGGCAGTTTCTTATTTTGTAATATGAAATTTAGATCACTATTGAATTTCAATACACAAGGAGGAATATGAATTGAAGGTACGAGAAGCTGTAGTTATAAGAATAAAAGAGTTATGTAAGAAAAAACACTTGAAAATAAATGGACTTGCACATCACGCAGGAGTACCTGCCTCAACACTCAAAAATATTATCAAAGGAAAGAGCAAAAATCCAGGAATTACTACCATTAAAAAAATCTGTGATGGACTTGATATTTCGTTGCATGAATTTTTTAATGCAAAGGTTTTTCACGATTTAGAACAGGAAATTGAATAATTTTGCTTATTATGACAGATAAAAAAGAACTTCAACAAAATATGCTATCATATTATCAAAATATACAATGACACAACATGAAAGATACGCATTATTATGTTGAAGTTCCACACGCTCTGCATCATACAGTCCTAAATATATCCAAATAAAATCTCTATATCTTTTTCTACAAAATGTGTATCCTGCCTCATAACGCCACCACTTCGCGGATTATTTCTATCATGTGTTGCCGTGATATATGGAATCCCCTCTTGTTTTAATCGCTCGATAAGAGTCTTTCCCGCTTCTGTAACAGTTCCCTTGTGCCAGAACTCTTTACGAAGCACATACCCAAAATCATGGTTATCATCTGTATCTACTTTTATATATCTAATCGAGCAATTATCCTTTAAGCAGATCGCAAAGCTATATGTACGACCCGCAAACCATTTCTCATAAAAATCTTTTGTCAAAAACGAAAAAATGCCTCTTTGCTTAAGGCATTTTTTTGTTGTAAACTCTTTATGATATTGATAATTTAGTAGTCAGCAATTTCAGATCATTGTCTGGCCGCCACACTTATGTATTATGCTGTGTGCTGTGCAATCATTTCTATTGTATATTCCTTCTTCTCAAAATACTTTGTTTGCAACGGTTCTCCCCACTTCTTCAAGAGTGTCTCGTAGGAATCGTTTGCGCAATCCGCTTTCTGTGGATGCCCATAATACCAGAAAAAGGTTCCTATATCATTGTTGGTTCCCTTGTATGTCCATGTAGTCCAGCTAATGTCATATTCATTGCAAATACCAAGACCACGCATATTCTGAAATTCGCCCACATATGCTGCTACACCATACTTTGATGCTGTGACCGCAAGATCGGCCGCCCACGTGCGAAATCCATCTTCATCATCATACAAGTGAATCTGGTACATCATGTTCGTCCATCCCATTTGTGTAGGATCTGGCAAATTAGAAACACGCCAGATTCCCTCTACAGTTATGATGTGATTCTCATCCACTGTGCGAATCGCTTTAATCATCCTGTCATACACTACATTACTCAATTCCCATGAAGTGCGCTCCCACGGATCATAACTGTTAGCACCCTCGTATCCGCCATTGTTCTGTGGTTCGTTCATAATATCGTATGCCGCGACAGTCGGATTGTCACAATAGCGCTGCGCAAGTGTTATCCAAAGCAGTTCCATCGTGTGTAGACACTGCTCATCGGCGTACAATCGGTTCTCACAGAGTGTACCGCAGCAGTGATCCATGCTTTGCCCACCAGGACATCCATGCATATCCAATATAACATATATATTATATTTTTGAGCTGTCTGAATCACCCAGTCAAGCCGCCTAATCCCTGGATTCTCGTCCAAATTTTTTGTAATCCATGTCCCCTGTTCGTCCTTCATAAAATTGCGATACCAGAAAGGAACCCGCACAGCATTGCAGCCCAAATCCGCAATATTTTTTAGATCATTTTCTGTAATCCAATTGTCCTGATAGGTATCTATCAGTTTTTGTATTTGTTCCTGTGTGAACCGACTTTCCAATAGTTTCAGTGTATCAAGATTTGCCCATTTCCTGTCCTCACCATTAACCGGACACATCCAACTTTCCTGTATCAACCATCCCCCGAGATTTACCCCGCGCAGG
>CAJUHQ010000098.1:3746-5510 GCA_910586095.1 uncultured Lachnospiraceae bacterium
CAAGTTTTCCCGCTTCCACTCGCAAAAATGGTTGCTTTTGCGACGTAAAATCCCCTGTCATTGTCATTACTGCCATCATTATACTTCCTGCTACTCCAAATTTTCTTATCTCTATTTTTTATATACTACTCCCAGCAACATGTCATAATGGAATGTTTTCCTATCTTCATTTTACCGCTGTTTTTTCCATCTGTACTGAGAACAAATTCTACGTCCTTCTCCGAGCGATTAAGCAATACCAATACCTTTTCTCCATCCGTATTTTGGAAGGCGGTCGCCTCTATATCAGGTGAATATTTTGATACAAGGATTCGTTTGGCACCAGGATGGATGAAACGACTAAAATGACCAATATAATAATAGGAAAGTTTCACATTAATCGTGTCCGCATCCACATCACACATGACTGGCGCATCACAATAGTTTCCGACATGATTGGGACCTCCTTGCCTATCCAGTATCACATTCCAGTCGATAAAGCCATTCATTCCTGCATTGAAATTCCCAATGATATCATGAGCATACATCTGTGCATGCTGCATCTGGTTATCTGCTGCAATCCGCGAATACTCCACACAACCTTCTGTAAATATCAGTTCCTTGTCAGGATATTGTCTGCGCACCTCCGCCAAAGCATCAAAATGTTCCCCTGTGTACCAATGGAATGCAATACCATCTATTGCCTCCTGCGCACCTTCCACACCAAAGCTCTCTTTTGCACGCTCCAAAATCTTCTCTTTGTTGTGATCCCAAACATTGATTTTTACATCCTTATGTTGTGCATTGTCTAACGCTGGTCTAAGATACCGACAGGCAAACTCTGCCTCCTCCTCACCAGAAAAGATACAAGAATCCCATTTCTGAACAGCCGCTGGCTCATTTTGCACAGTCAAACGCTGTATCTCTATCCCTTCTTCATGGTAGGTGCTTATATACTTTGCAACTATATCTGCCCACATTTGATAATATTCTTTCTTCAGCTTTCCACCGTGGTTCATCTCACCATTGGTCTTCATAAATGCAGGCGGACTCCACGGCGATGCCAGAAACTGAATTTTCTTATTTCGTTCTAAAGCCGCCTTTACAAATGGAATAATATACTTTTGGTCGCGCTCAATTGAAAAGCCGTGCAGTTCCTTGTCTTGTGCATCTTCCACATAAGCATAATTTCCTAGTGCGAAGTCACAACTCTGGATATGAAGCCGACAAAAATTGTAATCATTTCCGCCGCCAAAATACAAGTCCAGAAGCTGTTGCTGTTTTTCTGTACTCATACGCATATATGTGTACGCAGCCGCCTCCGTCAAGGCTCCTCCCATCCCTACTATTTGTTGATAGGAAATCGCAGGATGAACACACACTTGCTGCATCTCACCGCCATCTCCCTCCACAAGATTGACTTGTGTTGTCTGAAACTGTACCTCCTGATTCGATACATAACATTTCATGTCAAAACCCTCCTTTTCATGTGTCTAAAAAGAAAGACGCAGGAATTTCTTCCGCGTCTCCCCGCAATAACATTACTCGCCCAATCTTTCTCTGTTTTTGTTCATTTTTTCATTGTATACCTTTATAATTGCATCCCAGTTATTTGATTCGCGGAACGCTACATGCTCTGCAATAGCAGCGTCAAATGCAGCATCATCTGCTGAGCGAATCAGGCTTGTGAGAGTCGTGTTCCAGTTGGTATTGATCGCACTGAGCGCTCTCGCCTCCGCTGATCCCTGGTCAGGAGAAATATTTTCTATTATAAACTGTGGTTTC
>CAJUHQ010000098.1:5520-12925 GCA_910586095.1 uncultured Lachnospiraceae bacterium
CCCCACTCCTGCATCTGTACCGTGGATTCTGTCACGTCTGCGCTGTATGCATCATACTTGTCATTTCCGAAAACGATAAACTCAGAGAGTCTGTAAACCTTCTTGAATTTGTCGTTGTCATTGTCCTTCATCTCTTTCACTTCTGGAACCAGCTCATACAAACCATCACTGTTGATAGTGTATGTCTCACCTTCCACTCCATACTTGCACAACAATCCGCCGTAGTCTGATGTCAAATATGTAAAAATTTCCATTGCCTTAATAGGGTCAGAGCAGTCTTTTGAAATGTAGTTGACCATCCAGCCAGAAAGTCCAGCCTGAGAAAGAGTTGGTGCATTTCCTACTGTACTCTGTGGTCCGTCGATAGCAATATATTCTGCATCTGGATTCGCACTCCTCCACACCTGCAATGGTCCTGAGCGCTGTGGTGTTCCTCCTATAAAGATGCATGCATACTTTCCAGTCTTTACCTTATCTTCATGTGCTGTTCCATCATCTGAGAAGTTGTCATCACTGATTAGGCCTTCTCTATATGCCTGATTCAACGTTTTGATCCATGCTAGATAATCCTCATCCATATTTCTATCATACCATGTACCATCTTCATTCTCAATTGGCACACCCAAAAAGTTCTGCAAATCCGCTCCGAGAGAACCAGTACTGTCTGTCATAGAATTGGAACCAAACGGAATCAGGTCAGGATACATCTTCTTGATCTCTTGCAATGTAGAAATAAACTGCTCTGGTGTACCCATCTCTGGTTCATTCAGTGCCTCATAGATATCTTTGCGAATAACAAATGCCGTCGTTGCCTTCAACAGTCCGCTGTCATACACATCCTGTCCGTTTGAATAGTCTGGATAACCGTAAGTCTTACCGTCAGAAAGCTTAAACCAATTAAGAGTATCCTTAGATGCCACCTCATAAAAATAAGGATCATACTTATCTGCAAGGTCATTTAGTGACCATGCCCAGTTTGCAGCAGATTGTGCCACTGAAGAATTGGCATCAAAAATTGTGATAATATCTGGCTTTTTACCACCTGCAAAGAAAGTGTTGAGCTTTGTGTCATCGCCTGTGATAAACTGAATCTCAAGATTTAAATCTTCCTTGATCTTCTTTGTGACAGTATCCGTTCCCCAATCTGTGTTCCACCAGTCTGCATTGACATACCATGTAAGTTCGGTAGTCTCTGTCTTCTGGTCTAGCTGCCATGCTGGCTTTGACGCATCAAGCTCATACCTGTCTGCTGTAAGCTCGGGAAGAGAACCACCCTTCGCACCAGAGCTTTTATCACCTCCACAGCCTGACAGCACTGTCATCGCTGCTGTTGCCGTGATTAATACTGTTGACAGATACCGTTTTGTTTTCTTCTTCATAACTTTTTCCTTCCTTTCCTGTATTTATGTTTATCTGCATTTCTTTCCTTCCATTATTCCTTTACTGCCCCAATCATCATTCCTGACACAAAATGCTTCTGTAAAAGTGGATAGATAACCAGTATTGGAACGGTAGTCACAACAATTGTCGCAAGCTGAATTCCTCTTGAAGTTGTAGTAATCTCCACACTCGTCGGGTTCTGCATAGAAGCCATCTGTGACTGTACAATAATCTCATAAAGTTTCATCTGCAATGGATACAGCTTTTCATTTAATATATACATTTTTGCTGTCATAAAGTCATTCCACTGTGACACGCCATGAAAAAGAGCAATTGTCGCAAGCGCTGGCTTTGACAGTGGCAGTGCTATTGTAAGGAAAATACGCCAGTAACCAGCTCCGTCAATTTTTGCTGATTCCTCCAGAGACTGAGGTAGTTGCCGAAAGAAATTCATCAATATAATCATGTCATAATAACTGAACAATGCTGGTATGATATAGACCGCAAAACTATCGAGCATCCCCAGAGATTTAATTAGCAAATACGTTGGAATCATACCACCTGAGAAAAACATTGTGATGACGCCCATTACTGTGTAAAGTTTTCTTCCGCGCAGAAATTCCTTGCTCATGCCATACGCTACCATTGAACAGAAAAATACATGCCCCCCCACCCCAATTAGGGTTTTTAAAACCGATATCAAAAATGCACTCCATATACTAGTATCTGAAAATACCGCCTTATAATTTGCCGTTGAAAATTCTGCTGGCCAAAATACACTTTTTCCTGATGCGACTGCTGTTGCGCTGCTGAATGAATTAACCACAACATTCCACAGAGGAAACACAATAATACAGGTAATCAGTGTCAACAGTAATCTGTTTATGAGGTCAAATACTTTGTCCCCGCTCAATCGAATACCCTTTTTTCTCATTCCTTTATCCTCCTATAATACTGACTGTTCATTCAACTTGCTCGTCAGCTTATTCGCTGCAACTAACAATATTACAGATACGATAGAAACGCCAAGTCCTGCCGCAGATGCATATGAGAAATCTCCTTGTGCGATACCCATACGATACACATAGGAATTGATAACTTCCGCACGTGGCTGGTTCTGTGTATTCATCAACACAAGTGTCTGATCTAGATTTGAGCCCAACAGCCCACTCACCGTTAGAATAAAGTTCAAGCCAATAATTGTTTTAATCAATGGCAGCGTGATGCTCCAAATCTGCCTGAGCCTATTTGCGCCGTCAATCCTTGCTGCTTCATAATAAGTCGGATCAATTCCTGCCATACTTGCAAGATACAGAATAGTTCCCCATCCCATGCCCTTCCACACATCCGACAAGGAAGCAATCCACCAATATTTATCGGCATCCAACAAAATATTTCTTCCCTCTGTTATCAATCCCAGAGACTTTAAGATGGTATTAAACATACCATTGGTAGACATCCAACTGATTAACATACCACCCAATACGATCCATGACAGGAAATGTGGCATGTAGGAAATTGTCTGCACGGTCTTCTTAAAAATACCATCCTTCAGTTCATAAATCATGACAGCTAGAATAATTGGTGTGATAAATCCAAACACCAGTTTTAGAAAACTAATACCTAGCGTGTTGTACACACTATCCCAAAAATACTTGTCAGTCAGAATGATTTTAAAATTCTCCATCCCAACCCACCGCGCCGATTCGAGCGTATCAACTACCGTATAATTCTGAAATGCAATCTTCAATCCATATATGGGAATATAGTTAAAGACGATCATGAACACAATTCCTGGTAGTACCATCAGTTGTAAAGGCATTTGTTTGATAAAATCCTTTATCCACCTTTTGATGCGCACCCCGACAGGCTCCTTATTTTTTTGCTTCATTTGCACGCCCCCTCTCTTTGTATAGTTCAATCTTATCATGCGATATCCATCACAACAAGCGCGTATATTGTGTTGTAATAGATCGATATTGCGTTTTCTATAACGCATACTTTATCAAAAATATATTTTATCTTTCGATGATCTGCATTTTACAGTTGCCTACCACTTAGAACTTTAATCCTAAATATATCTATGGATGCAATCGGTCAAAATTATAAAAAATCATCTTCTTTTTAGAGTAGATTCTAAAAGGGATTTTTTATAGCAATCCTTTCTGACTGATATAAAATTTCCACCATATTGGACTGACAAACTACCTGCGGTATTTCTATATTTTTGCCAATATTTGTAGAGATCTCACCCCTAATTCCATCTCCAAAAAAGTAATCAGCTACACAATGTGTTCCAGCGCATAGACAGTAATATATTGTTGGTATCACTGTGCTACCATACATTAGATTTGTATTGGGGAAAGCTTTTATAATACGTGCTTGTCCTGATCCTTTCAAACATACTGCTCCCGCGTTTCCCCACGGAAAATCACAACTTGCCATCTCTTCTGTAAGATAGATCATTTCTGGTGTCATCTCCTGCTCTTCCCACTCTGTCTGAATCGCAAAACCACCATCTGCATACTCCGCCTCAATATCGGATTGTATAAAATGAATACGCACATGTCCTTTTCTCAGTGGTATAACCACCGTTTCGACCATCACGCCTTTGATCGGCATATATTTCATCCTTGTAAACTGTGTGGTAACATAATAGTACTCCTCACCATTTTTCATATGCCATTCATTCTCTTGTGCCACTGTGACCGCAAGAGTATTGTCAAAAGCGCCATCCTCAAGCTCATGACCTCTCTGCACACTAAATCCAAACTGATTGGAATACACCAATTTTTGATATTTTGCCTGTGTATTCCCAAAATTATGAGAGTGCTGCCCTGCTGGAAACAATAGCGTATGCCCGCTATCCTCATGCACCGCAATCATATTTGCTTTTTCAAGTATTTTGTGTCCCTTAAATACTGGTTCCTGTTCCTTACATTGCCAGAAATCATGGGCTTCTGGCAGCGCTAAAATCAGAAATGTTTTTAGACTCCAATAAGGGGAACCTGGTGCATTATAATGCTCGCTCATGATTAGATTAGGATAGTGATATCCAATCGTCATAATACCACCATTGTCAAAAATTGGCTGACTGCTCCAATATCTCAAATTTCCCAGCACCATATGCTTTAGTACAGATAGATCCACCTTCGCTTCTGAAAATGCAAGCGCGGAAAAAAATGCACTGTGCGCAAAACGGTATGTAAGACTTCTGCCAAAAGGTACTTCACGTCCACTACAGTCAAACCAATATAAAAAATCATCCAAAAATTGCTCTGCTCTGTGTTTTAATATCGCGCAGCGCTCAGGCTCCCTGTTCTTCATATAGGCAGAGTACAACAGACCATAATAGTGCATAGCAAAAGGAATATAATAATCTTTTTGTCCAATGTGACCATCAAAATACCAGCCGTCTCCCTCATAGCACTGTTCTATAACTTTCCAATCCTCTTCCATTCGCTTTTTATTGTAATCAGGACACCCTTTTATCAGGAAAAACATGTTCACCAATATTCTGAAAAAGCGCCAGTTATTGTTGTACACTTCATGATGATTGATCTGAGAAAACCATTGGCATACCGCATAATGTTGAGCACTTGTCAAAGGTTCCCACAGAGTATCTGGTGAAAGTAATATGGCGTTTATGATTGCTGCCATCTCCACCATTTTCTGATCGTAATCCCCAACATCTCCCCAGTATTCTTCGTGTTCTGGATCTGTACCATTAATCAATCCACACCGCACAAGCTTTTTCCAACTGGCAATCTCCGAGAGTACAGTCGGAGACAAGTTCTGATTTTTTGATGCAAACAGCGGCCCAAGTCCCCACAAAACTCTTGCATATCCTTCCATATGTGCAGCGCGTTTGTTGTAGTGTGATGCATTGTCTCCGATCTCAAGATTTGCGGCTCCTTGGCTATAATGTTCCTTAAGTGGACGCACCCAGTCAAGAAACAAAAGTACCACATCCGTTCGTGTATAAATTTCTCGTTTTATTTTCATTTATGTACCTCTTTCGTGCATAGTTTGAAAGCGCCTTCTTTCCATTCATCTCTTTCTTTATATAGATTGATCTTATCATGCAGAGCTGCTTATAACAAGCGCGTATCTTGTGTTATAATAGATCGATATTGCTTTTTGAACTAATATAAAGTATACTTTATTTAACTTTATTTTATCAAATGATATACTTTGGCAATGTATTGACCATTTAAAAGGAGAACGAAGAAATGACCACAGACAACAATACTTTGAAATACGAAAATGACCGCATTACAGATGGGTTTGATATCTTCTTCTGGGTATTTAACGATGAGAGCAGCTTTGTCGCTTCACACTGGCACCAAGCAATCGAAATGATGTATATCATGGATGGAGAGGTCGATGTGATAATCAATGCACAGGAAACCAAATTGCTTCCAGGTGATCTTTTTCTAATTGATTCCTCGGTGATCCACTCCACAAAATCAATCCACGGAAATCACGCCATTTTGATACAGCTTCCATACACGCTTCTAAAAAAATATATTCCCAATTTCGACGACTTAAACTTTGCATTTGACTGCCACTCCAATAACCCCATTCTAAACACTAAAATTATGCGCTTAATCGAAGTAATCAAAGAGATGCAAATCATCTTTGAAATCAACCCAAAAGGGGGAATTTTGCGTTTTAACAGCCTGGTATTTGAGATGCTCTATCAACTGTACCATAACTTTTCTACACCAATACCTGACACAGATCTGCGAAAGGATGAGAAACATTTCAATCGCCTTAAACTGGTCATGAACTATACCAACGACCACTATAATCGTCCCCTGTCTCTCGACGAAATTGCAGATGTAGCGTGCTGCCAAAAAGAATATTTCTGCCATTTTTTCAAAAAAAATATGGGAAAGACTTATCTTGAATACTTAAACGAGATCCGCCTTTCTCATATTTATAAAGATCTAGTCTCCACAGACCTGCCGTTAAAGACCATTTTGGCAAACAATGGTTTTACCAATTACAAATTATTCCGCCAGCTTTTTCACGATAATTTCCACATGACCCCCGGAGAATACCGCAAGATACACAGCTTATGATTTTGTTTTATTCTCTTCTGCTTTTATTGTCTGTTGTGTGTCAAAATTGCTGTATAAGTTCCCTCATTATCATTTGATAAATGAGGGAACTTTCAAGAAAGATTCATAAAGAATAGATTGTCAAATCAATTCTTTTTTTGTGCAATATGATGGTTCCTCAGCAACCATTATATTCTTTGTTTGCGCATATTGATGCGTCTTAGAGGAAATATAATCCGCATAATCAGATACAGAAGCTTCTGCATACTCTTCAAAGTTTTCAACTTGTTCCATAACTTTATTGGATACTTCAGGACTGTATTGTGGTGGATAACCATTCTTAATCAAGCATACTTTAATCTCAAATTTTAGCTCATTACGAACATTTTTATTATTGAGCCAATCAGCATAGGACGATTTTATATCAATAATTTCTTTTACCTTTTTGGCTAAGGTTTTGCACTTTTCATTAATAACGACGCCGTCTACTTCCTTATCTACTCCATATTCAAAGTTGTACTGGTCACGCAAGACTATAAGAATATCATAGAACGCTTTTTCTTCAAAAGTTAAGCCAATCTTACGGAAACTTTCTCTATTTTCATTCATTTGACGCAAAATAGTCAACGCCTGTTTGGTTGCAATCTTAATAATATCCTCCGATGCTTGTTCCTGTGTTTCTCCAGCTTCTTCGGCATCGAGATGCTTACGTCTTTCATGGTATTGTGCAATGGTCTTTTCCAACATTTCCTGGAAAGTCTTTGCAGCCAACTGATTGACTTTTCCATATTCCTGAATCTGCTTACGAAGCATTTTTACAAGAAGTTCAAGCTTAGTTGCAGGCATTTTGACATCAGATAATTTTTCAAAATATTCTGGAGAAAAGAGATCTTCTTCCTCTCCACTTTCAAGAACACTCTCTACCTGATTGTATTTGAGAGCCTCCTCAACCATCTTAG
>CAJUHQ010000099.1 GCA_910586095.1 uncultured Lachnospiraceae bacterium
ACAATATACAAATGGAGAAGCACTTAGAATTTTAGGACAAACTCTTGAGATTAAAGTAATAAAAAGCGTTGCTGAGGGAATTTATTTTGATGAAAACTATCTGTATTTCCAAGTAAATGATCCCAATAATGTGAGACATATGGAACTTTTATATGAAAAATGGATCAAGTCATATCAAAGAGAGGTATTTGAGAAAATATGCCATCAAGTACATACGATTTTTCAGGAATTTGGTGTAGAATATCCTATAGTCAAAATACGATATATGAAATCACGTTGGGGCTCTTGTCAACCTTATAGAGGAATTGTGATATTCAATAGTCAGTTAATCGAACTTCCATTATCTTGTATAGAATATGTGGTGACACATGAATTTGTACATTTTATTTATCCTAATCACTCAAAAGAATTTTATGCCCTGTTGACAAAATTACTACCTGAGTGGAAAACCATTCAAATGTTCTAAAAATACAAAAAACATACTCTTAGAATATTTGAATGAAATTTGGTGCAAAACACATTCTAATGATAAGGAGATCATTTTGATGGAAACTGAAAAAAATTTAGAGTATACTCATGTTCTACATACTTTTGGACCTGTGTATAATGCGAATTCTAAAATATTGATCTTAGGCTCTTTGCCGTCTGTAAAGTCGCGTAAACAGCAATTTTATTACGGACATCCTCAAAATCGTTTTTGGAAAGTAATCGCAACAATATTTGAAGAAAATATTCCTGAAACGATAGAAGAAAAAAGAACATTATTGTTAAAAAATCAAGTGGCATTGTGGGATGTAATAGAATCGTGTGATATTATAGGATCATCTGACAGCAGCATCCGAAATGTCAAAGAAAATGATATGCGCGTTATCTTAGGACAAGCCAAAATTGAAGCAATTTTATTAAATGGTTCAAAAGCATATGAATTGTTTATAAAATATTGTCAGGCCTATACCAAAAATGAAAATCTCAAACTTGTCAAATTGCCTTCCACCAGCCCAGCCAATGCAACATGGACGCTTGACAGGTTGACGCAGATATGGAAAAATGAGATAATAGCTTGCCTTAAATAATGATGGTTTATATAAAATGATTCTGACTAAAATAAAAGGTGGAAGGGAGTTTAGAAACTATGACAGAAGAGCAGATATTAGAAAAAATAGTCGAAATTGTATACGAATGTGGAGAGATTTTGTGTGGTGCAGATAGAACAAAAACGCAGATTGATGAAAAATCAGGGCATGCCAACTTTGTCACTATATATGATAAAAAAGTACAGGAAAAACTTCAGAAACAATTGCTTATGGTGTTGCCTGAAGCCGTGTTTATAGGTGAGGAGGAAGAAAATCATGCTCCTGTAGAAAAAGGCTATGCCTTTATTGTCGATCCAATAGATGGCACTACAAATTTTATCAAAGATTATCATGTCAGTGCGATTTCTGTAGGCCTTATAAAAGATGGGCAACCATATATAGGAGTAGTATATAATCCATATCTTAGAGAATTGTTCACTGCCATAAAAGGAAAAGGCGCTTTTCTAAATCAAAAAAATATACATGTATCTACACAACCTCTCGAAAATGGAATTGTATTGTTTGGTACAGCACCTTATTATAAAGAGCTGAATCGGACTTCATTCGATATGGCATATGCCTATTTCACAAAAGCTCTTGATATCAGAAGAAGTGGTTCGGCTGCTATAGATTTATGTAATATTGCGGCTGGAAGAGCAGAGCTATTTTTTGAATTGCGACTTAGTCCATGGGATTATGCGGCAGGAGCTCTTATTGTGGAGGAGGCTGGCGGTGTTGTGACTCAGACCGACGGAGCAAACATTACATTTAATGAAGGTTGTAGTATTCTTGCTACCAATGCAGTGTGCAGAAACTAGTGTGCTGGCTATCTAGTAATAATGATAAGCCTGCTGAACCATTCGTCAATCAATATTCTAGATTTAACTTTAAGAGAGGCAAGAACATGCAGGAAAACCAGCAGACAAAAAAGTACCACACTAAGAATAAAGATGCTATTATGGCATATTTAGAACTGCACAAAGACCATAGCTTCAGCGCTTATGATGTCAACGAATACATGCAATCAAAGGGAATACAAGTTAATCTAACTACAATTTATCGCAATCTTGACAGGCTTACAGAAAGTGGAATTGTGATGAAATACAAGACAGCAGAAGATGAATGTTGTCGTTATCAATGTGCAAAACCCCAATCTCAATGTCACGAACATATTCATATGCAATGCAGGGAGTGTGGTCGAATTCTTCATATGGAGTGTCACTTTATGGAGGAAATCACAGCACATTTATATGAACATCACGGATTCTCCTTAGAATGTACAGGATCTGTACTTATGGGAATTTGTGAGGAATGTAATACAACGAGAACTTCTAAGATAGAAAAAAACACAACCTAATACCTTCTATATTTCTTTATATAAAATCAGAACAAAAGTACACAGTTATTAAAATAATCGATGAAGGGAGACTTTTTATGGAGCGATGGGATATTTATGATTCAGACAAAAAGCGTACAGGCCGTACAATGAAAAAGAATGATTGGTGTTTAAAAGAAGGAGAATATCATTTGACTGTACTGGGGATTGTACAACATCGGAATGGACGTTTTCTCATTACAAAGCGTGTTATGACAAAGGCATGGGCTCCTGGATGGTGGGAAGTTTCAGGAGGTGCCGCACAGGCAGGTGAAGATTCAAAGGATGCAGTGATTAGAGAAGTCAAAGAAGAGACAGGACTAGATGTATCAGAGTGGGATGGTGGCTATCTATTTAGCTATAAAAGAGAAAATCCCAACGAAGGGGATAATTACTTCGTGGATATATATCGTTTTGTATCCGATTTTGATGAAGCAGATATTCATTTACAGACAGATGAGACAGACGGATATTTGCTTGCTACATTAGAGGAAATCGAAGAATTTGCCAAACAGGGAATATTTTTGCACTATGACAGCATAAAGGAGGCATTCAAAACTGTAGTAGCATTTTAGAGTGGCAAAGTTTTGTGTACTAAAATCCTTTTCTATGTTATAATAAACAATCACAATCTTTTCATTTATTACAAAATGATTGTGACATACCAATTCATAATAATGTACAAGTATAAGGAGGGTAAAATGAAACAATTAAACAAATTTTTAGCAGGATTGATAATGTGTATGTCTATACTATTGATTGTACCTGCTACAAACGTAACAGCGGCAGAATACACAGTGACAGAGGTAGAGGCAGTACTTTATACAAATGAAAATACCACTATATTAGCAGATGCTGATCTCAATACTGTCGTGTTGCCTACAATAGATCCAAACCTGCCAATACAGGTGACAGGAATTACAAGCAATGGATTTTTCCGTATTAATCTAGGTGGCCAAACATTTTACATACCTGGTATAGGGCTGAGTGATAAAAATCTTAATGACAACAATACCTCTTCAAACAGCAATCAAATCTATGAAGTTATGATTGCGCAGAAGGCTGTATTTCCTGAGGGGATGCATTGGACTAATGATAATTACTATGCTTGGAAAGGTGGTATATATACAGGAGGATTTGGCTGTGCAGGATTTGCGTTTGCAGTGAGCGATGCTGCATTTGGCGATGCTCCAGCACGAATACACTATGATTATACCAATATTCAAGTGGGAGATATCCTTAGAATCAACAATGATACCCACTCTGTAATTGTACTTGAAGTAAAAGAAAATTCTGTGGTTGTCGCGGAAGGAAACTACAATTCTTCTATTCACTGGGGACGTGAAATTCCAAAATCAAAATTAGTAGATCCATCTAGCTATATTATGACGCGCTATTAAATTCTATATATTTTATGTTTTGCTTCTTTTTTCAAAAATATATCCATAGAAAAGAACGCTTATAAACATATTATAAAAATACTACATAAATATAGGTAACTCTTTTATAAATCATCCTCCTTGAAAAGCTATTAAGTGTATGGAGGCATTATAGAAAGAGGACTAGTAGACATACTTTTTTGAAAAGAGTGATTTTTTTATTCACTTGATGTAACCATTCAGCTAATTACTGAATGGTTACAAAGTATGATAGTCCAACAAGATCTATAGAATGTATTTTAGCAGAAATTTATACCATGTATCCGAATTTTTTATATACATTAAACAAATACAGTAAATAAAACAGTAAAAATAAAAGATCTATTTATAGATTGATACAAATTCTTGATATTATATAGAATAAAAAAGAAATGAAGCGTGTTTTTACACCCATGATATGGGAGTTAAAGGCATACTTCTTTTTTTAATTGTTATGTATGCTCATTTCATAATAATGATGTCATATACTTTTAAAACTATTTGTAGAGAATTTATATTTTTGGTATAATAATGATAGTGAGTGTCATTATAAAAAGTAGAGAATAATTGTCCAATTACCTTATAGCAAAATCAGTATGCGACCTATCTGACAATTATAGTAAACGTACATCATACTCAATCTGCCATTTGACAGGCCGTATGGCCATTCATATTATGAAAGTTGAAGACTTTCATAATAAAATATTATATAGTTTATAGTCTGCGAGGTAAAAAGAAACATAACCATAACTACATCGTAACTTAAATCAGCAAGAAAACTTGTCCAAATATAAGTCAAACCGTTTACTACTATATAGAAAATTTTGTAAATCTAATGCTTAAGATTTGCAGGTTATAGAAAGGATATGATTACTAATATGGGAATAATAGGTGCATTTATGGTTCCACATCCTCCTTTAATTATACCAGAGATTGGAATGGGTGAAGAACAAAGGATTCAAAAAACAATAGATGCTTATCAAAAAGTTGCACGCAAAATTGGTGAGCAACAACCAGAAACTATTGTGCTAATTTCACCTCATCAAACATTGTATGCCGATTATTTTCACATTTCGCCCGCAAAGAACGCAAAAGGTGATTTTGGTCGATTTGGTGTAGAAAAAACAGTAATGGAAGTTACCTACGATACTGTGTTTGTTACAGAATTAGAAAAATTGGCAGAAAAAAGAAAGCTACCAGCAGGAACATTAGGTGAGCGCGAAAAAAAGTTAGATCATGGAACAATGGTTCCTTTATATTTTGTGAATCAATATTGGCAAAACTATCTTCTTGTGAGAGTAGGACTTTCTGGATTGCCTTTCATTAAGCATTATGAATTAGGACAATACATTAAAGAAATTGCCGAAACGCTAAACAGACGTACGGTAATTATAGCTAGTGGTGATCTTTCACATCGACTAAAAGAAGACGGACCTTATGGATATTGCAAAGAAGGCCCCATATATGATAGACAAATCATGGAAATTATGGAAACAGGTAATTTTGAAAAGCTTTTAGAATTTTCTGAGGATTTTTGTGAAAAGGCAGGAGAGTGTGGGCATCGTTCTTTTATTATAATGGCAGGCGCATTAGATGAAACAAAAGTTGTTGCCAATTCACTGTCTTATGAAGGTCCATTTGGTGTGGGTTATGGTATTTGTACCTATGAAACACAAGGAAAAGATGATGAACGCGATTTTAAAAGGCAATATGAAAAGTTGCAAAGACAGCATATTGCAGAAAAAAGAAAGCTGGAGGATGATTACGTTCGACTTGCTCGTATGACTGTTGAGGAATACACTCGAACAGGCAGAAAACCTCAATTGCCTAGCGGACTTCCTGAAGAATTGTATCAGCAACGTGCCGGAGTTTTTGTATCTATTAAAGAGAACAGTAGGCTTCGTGGCTGTATTGGAACAATACAAGCCATACAAGCGTCTATAGCAGAGGAAATTATAGAAAATGCAATCAGTGCTTGTTCCCGTGATCCTAGATTTGATCCAATAGAACCAGAAGAATTGGAGCGCTTGACAATTAGTATTGATGTGTTGGGTGATACTGAAAAAATTACTTCTGTAGAGATGCTTGACGTAAAGCGATATGGTGTGATTGTAACAAAAGGACGTAAACGTGGACTGTTACTTCCCAATCTAGAGGGAGTAGACACCATAGACAAACAGATTGCAATTGCAAAGCAAAAGGCAGGAATTCGTCTAGATGAGGACGTAGAACTAGAACGATTTGAAGTTGTTCGACATTAATGTGAACAAAACATTAAGAAACACTAAGGCGTCAAAAAACGCCGTCTAAGAGTTTCTAAATGTTTAGAAAAATGCCAAAAACAGGCATTTTTCATTCTGATAAGAGATTCCGTAAAGCGGAATCATGGAAATTAGTGAAACATTAAGAAACACTAAGGCGTCAAAAAACGCCGCCTAAGAGTTTCTAAATGTTTAGAAAAATGCCAAAAACAGGCATTTTTCATCATGATTGGTACGCTCGTCAAAGCCGCCAAAGGGAGTTCGTATAAATTTGAATCGTATACAAGAGGTATAACAATGAAATCTGTCTGTGATGTGTGTTTTCATCATTGTAGTATACAACCTGGACAATGGGGAGTATGTAGAGCGCGAAAAAACGAAGAAGGATCTATTATTTGTAAAAACTATGGACGAATATCGTCGTTGGCATTAGATCCAATCGAGAAAAAACCTTTAAAACGGTTCTATCCCAAAAGTATGATTTTGTCCGTAGGAAGTTTTGGATGCAATTTACGTTGTCCATTTTGCCAGAACCATGAAATTTCCATGATACGCCCAGAAGTAGGAAGTTTTTATCTTTCACCACAAGAATTGACCCAAAAAGCTTTAAACTATAAAAAAGTGGGAAATATTGGTGTGGCATTTACCTATAATGAACCACTAGTCGGATGGGAATATGTTTTAGATACAGCAAAATTAGTACAACAGGCAGGAATGAAGAATGTGGTAGTCACAAATGGGACAATATCACCTGTTATATTAGAAAAAATACTCCCATTTATTGATGCAATGAATATTGATTTAAAAGGGTTTCGTGATGAAATTTACCAAAAATTTAGCGGAAATCTAGAAGCAGTAAAGACATTTATCATGCAAGCAGCATCCACTTGTCATATAGAGCTAACCACGCTGATTGTTCCAGGAGAAAATGATGAACTCTATGATATGGAGGAGCAATCACGATGGATTGCCTCTATTGATAAAAACATTCCACTGCATATTACGCGTTTTTTCCCACAATATCATATGCTAGATAAGGATGCGACAGACGTAGAACAAATCCATCGTCTCGCCCAGATTGCAAGAACGTATTTAAACTATGTTTTTGTTGGAAATTGTTAGAAATCAACTATCTATGCACATATATCACACACAAATAATATAGGTTTGAGCCGTCAAAAGCGGCATGGAGGAATTAATATGGTAAAACACATTATTTTATGGCAACTACAAGAAAATCTTTCCGCAGAGGAAAAATTAAATGTTCTCCAAGGAATCAAAGAAGGTCTTGAATCTCTAAAAGGAAAAATTACAGGACTTCTAGACATTCACGTCCAAATAACACCATTATCCTCATCCAATGCAGATGTTTTATTAGATTCAAGCTTTGAGGATGAAGCTGCTCTACAAGAATATGCAATACATCCAGAACATGTAAAAGTAGCCAATGAAAAAGTTCGACCTTTTACAAAAGTAAGAATGTGTATGGATTATAAAATTTAGTACATTTGTTTTCTTTGACTTTCTATAAAGATTGGTATATACTGATACATATCATAGGTTATGATACGATATGAGATCAAGACGAAAGGATGAAAATATCATGGCAGAAGAAAAGACATTATTAAATCAGTGGAGGTCAATCGCTTATAACGAACAGGCGGACAAGAATACACTTCAAAAACTTTGGATTGATTATTTCCAGAAGGAAAAAGAAATTTATCAGCAACTTTTGGCAACTCCTGATGTAGAAGTTACAGGAACCGTTCAGGAACTTGCGCAGAAGTATGATGTAGATATCATGACAATGACAGGTTTTCTTGATGGAATTAATGAGAGTTTAAAAACAGCAAACCCCATTGAGGAAATGGATGAAAATACAACTGTAAGCCTTGGATTTGAGAAGGAATTACTCTATAAAAATATGGTAGCTGCCGAGGCGGACTGGCTCTACAATCTAGAAGAGTGGAACGAAATCTTCGACGAGGAAACAAAGAAGGCACTCTATAAAGAGCAAAAATCTTCCACAACAGTGATAAAGGATGCTAAAATTTATCCCAACGATCCTTGTCCTTGCGGAAGCGGAAAGAAATACAAGAAATGCTGTGGAAAAAAATAGAACTTTCGCACTATCTATGTCAAAATCTCAAATTACTGATTGAACAATAAGAAAGTAGAATTATCGTTCAATCTATTTCTCTTGAGATCAGTGTCATGTTATTAAAGTAAACTTACATTAGCTGCACAGTTGCTTTCTACGTGTATGTGCATAAAAGGCTCTTCAGAAATGATTTATCTGAAGAGTTTTTTTATTGTAGGGTCTTATAAAATACAAACTGTTGTTCAAATAAACGAAGCGTATCTTTTAAGCCACTGTTCAATAATGACAAGGCACGATCTTGTATTTTTACTGGAATTTCATGATAAAAGGCTTGTGCGATCCCCCCAGCTATGCAGGCGATTGTATCACTGTCACCACCTATAGAAATGGCATTACGAATAGCGTCCTCATACGATTCTGATTCTAAAAAAGCTGAAATCGCAGGTGGAATAGAATATGATGTTCGGCTGTCAAAAACATAATTTTCGCGAATCATATCAAGTTTTGGGAGTTTGTATGGATAGTTTTTTTCGATATAGCTACGAATCTCGTTTTTGGATGCGCCCATTCTGGCAAAATAAATACAAATAGCAACCGCCTCTGCTCCTAAACGAGCTTCTTTATTGTGATGTGTATAGTAACAACTATATAACACTTCCTTTTTAATTTCTTGAACAGAATCAAATGCATAGCCAATTGCACTGACTCGCATAGCACCACCATTCCCAAAACTACGCTGAATTGTAAGTGTTTCTGCAACAGCCCATTGCGAAAACATTTGTCCAAATCCTGCGTGAGGATAGCGCTTATAATATTGTTTATACCACATGGCATATGCCTTGCGCGGATCTATTCTAGATTCAGCTCTATGAAGTAATGCATCTGCAACCGCAACAGACAACACTGTATCATCTGTAAAATGACTTTCTTTGGGAAACAATTCAAAATGTTTGGTTTTAACATTGTGACATTCATATGTTGAACCAATAATATCTCCAATAATTGCACCTATCATATAAAGTTTCTCTCCTTTTGTAATAAAGCAATTTTTACAAATCCTCCATATTCTGCCCAATAACATTACAAACGGCATTTACATTATCTGAATCTTGGATTGTCAACTTTTAATTTTTCTTCTCTAGATTTTTCTTTTATACATTGTAAGCAAGTATAACAGATCATTTATTATCATTGCAGCTTTCCACGATTTTCTTTACAGGATAGCAAAAAGGTATTATAATGACGAAAGAACACAATAATTTGTCAGAAGGGGAGTTTTATTTATGAGTATGAATACATTTGGATTTTTGAGCTTAGGATTAATTGGAGGCTCTATCGCAAAAGCCATTAGAAATAGTAATCCTAATGCCAAAATCATAGCCTATGCACGTAGACAGAACACGCTTGACGAAGCACTTGCAAATGGCATTATTGACATAGGAACAACACAGATTACAGATATCTTTTATGATTGTGATTTGATCTTTTTGTGTGCCCCCGTATCCATAAATAATCGATTTTTAGAGCAATTAAAACCCATGATTTCCAGCAAAACAATTATCACAGATGTAGGAAGTGTGAAGGGAACTATTCATGAAACAGTCGAACGATTAGGATTAAATCACCAGTTTATAGGCGGCCATCCAATGGCAGGTAGCGAGAAAACAGGACTTTCTAATGCCAATGCTATGATTTTAGAAAATGCCTATTATATTCTTACGCCCACCACAGAAGTTCCCCAAAAAGCGGTAGAAGAGTATTACACTCTTGTACAAGCAATGGGTGCTATCCCCCTAGTACTAAGTTGTTCTGAACATGACTATGTAACAGCGGCTGTTAGCCATGTTCCGCATTTGGTGGCAGCAGCACTTGCAAATCTTGTACGAGATCATGATACTGCTGAAGGCACCATGAAATTAATTGCCGCCGGAGGTTTTAAGGATATTACGCGCATAGCTTCCTCCTCTCCTGAAATGTGGGAATCAATTTGTATGTCCAATACAAAACAGATCGCAGATTTGTTGGATGATTATATCACATCTCTTCAAACCATCAGCAAAGAAGTTCGTAGTGGAAGAGAAGGGGCAGTCTTTGATCTCTTTACAGCATCCAAACAGTATCGGGATTCTTTTTTGGATTCTCCCCGCGGACCTATTAAGAAAGTTTTTGTATGTTACGTAGATATCAAGGACGAAGCAGGCTCCATTGCCGCTGTTGCAACCTTACTTGCAAAGGCTGATATTTCCATTAAAAATATTGGAATTGTCCACAATCGAGAATTTGAGGCGGGAGTACTACAAGTAGAATATTATAATCAAGTTTCTTTGGATAATGCTGTAGCTTTATTCGAGAAACTTCATTATCCAGTTTATCAGCGAAAATAACATAAGGTCCTTCAAACTAATGCATTTGCATCAAAGATTAGCAAGACCTATTATCATTCCGTTTTATTGCGCCACAATATGATTCAATAACATTTGACAACCGCGAATGACATCTTGATATGTGGCATCAAAATCTCCGGTGTACCACGGATCTGCAACATCTCTATCAGAGCCCGCAAAAGACAATAGTTTGTAGATTTTATGTGCTGAATCTCCACCAGCAATTCGAGTCATATTGCGAATATTAGCGGTGTCCATACCAATCAAATAATCAAAGTATTCATAATCTTGTTTTGTCATCTGAACAGCCCTATGTGGCACAAGTGGAATTCCAACTTCACGTAGTTTGTATACGGTTCCATAATGTGGAGAATTCCCAATCTCTTCACGACTTGTTGCCGCAGAGGCGATCTCAAACTGATTTTCTAGATGTCGTTGCAATACGAGATGTGTCATAACACTCTCGGCCATTGTGCTACGACAAATATTGCCGTGGCAAACAAATAATATTTTTAGCATCTTGGATTTATCCTTTCATAAAAGTCCTCTTCAACGCTCCATTCTGTTTCTTTCTCAAACAAAATACAGGTGCTTCAAAAGTAAAAGATATTCTATCAGCTACTTTAAAATGAGTTTAAATTGTTAAGTTCAAACCACTTTATAATATCATTAAATCTTTCTTTTGTTAATGCGTGCCCACCTTGATACTGCTTATGCACTAGATTATACAAAGCACCCAATTCTGCGTATATAGGACTAGCTTTTTCCACTATATAAGAAGCATCTTTTGAATATTTATCACTATCACTAGAAACAATCAGCAAACGCCTTGGTGCAATACATGAAACCAAATCATAAATATCATATTTTCCATGAAAATTTGGAATTACACTTGCCATTTCAATTCCTACATTATTTTTCATACGATTTTCAAAGGTACAAGCACAACCACTTGCACAGCTAAAGGCTATTCGCTCATCTAACGTAGATAAAAATAAAACCGTATTTCCACCATATGAATGTCCCAAAGTTCCAATTTTTTCATTATCAACACAATCAAGAGTAGAAAGTAGTGTTATACCACTCATGGCATCATTTAATACTTTCTTCATCAAAAAATCACCCTGTAAAATACGATAACACATCTCATTAAAATGTTGCCAAAAATCAAATCCCTCTACAGTTGTGTCTTTACGCCGATCTTCAAAGCATATTGAATCAGGCGCCAATACAACAAATCCTTTTTTTGCCAGTTCTGGACCAAAAGCCTGCAAAGGATCTCCTGCCAAACCACAAACTTCACTCTTTCCCAAATGATGTTCTCTATTATGCTGATGGTTAATAAGAATTGCAGGATTGTTATTAAGAATTTTGGGAAGCAGCAAAAAAGCGTTTACTTTGTCTCCATAAGAATCGTATTGAATTAAATGCCTTGTATATTCGTCCTCTTGTGTTGATTTTAGTATTTTATATTCAACATTTAATATAGGTTTAGAAAGTTCAATTCCTATTATTGATGCTATTTCATTTCTTAAATCTTTTTTCATGTCATTATCCTTCAGAGACTCTTTTTTTCTATTTTAGCAAATTTTTACTCTCTACCATCAAATAGAAGAGGAGATTGTAGAAAGTCGTTTTTGCATAACTTCATAGACTAAGAAGACACCATTTTCAACCTTCCATTTTTCATGTTTGGTGGTGATGTATCCTCTATTCTCATACATATGGCTTGCAGGGAGTGAAGCATCTAAATAGACAGTATCATATTGTAGGGCAATTTCATTCTCTAAAATCTGCATCATATAACTTCCATAGCCTTGACCTTGAAAAGCTGGATCAATATAAACTCTTGTGATGTGATTGTCTTTGTGGCTTCCTGTTCCAATTAGTTGAGTATTATTTATCAAAATGCCCACAGTCCCATCAATAATATCTGTAATAATATTTTTTTCATTATGAAGTTGGCAAAAGAAATCTACCACTTCCTGTGGATAATATTTAGGATAAATAGCAGTAATTGTATTTTGCACTAAGTTATAAATTTCTCTTGCATTTTCTGTTTTAGCTTTAATATATTCCAAAATGTCACCCTAACCTCCATGATTCCGCTTCGCAGAATCTCAAATCATGAGTGTGAAACTTCTCCGTGAAGCAGCCTTTGCTGCAAGCAGAAACTGCCACAGGTAGTTAAAAACTCTTCTCACACTAACTCCCATCTGCCCGCCTTAGCGGGCTCTTCAAATCAAGATGGGTGAAATCTTTGATTTCACACTAACTCCCATCTGCCCGCCTTAGCGGGCT
>CAJUHQ010000100.1 GCA_910586095.1 uncultured Lachnospiraceae bacterium
TTCTGACAGTTACGTTGATGCTTTTATATGGCATTGCAGGCGCATATCAGCCATCTGTGCAGGCAAGTATCCCTGCACTTACCAATCAAGATCATTTTATGGCGGCAAATTCTATTATCAATACAATCAGTTCCTTTGCTTCTTTGTTAGGCCCTGTACTTGGAGGTGTTTTATACAGCGCATATGGAGTAAAGCCTGTATTGTGGATTTGTATGGTATGCTTTTTTATGTCGGCGGTTATGGAAATGTTCATTAACATACCATTTCAGAAACAAGCTTCAGATGGCAGTATTTTGAAGACAGCTAGAGCAGATATTGTAGAGAGCGTCCGCTTTATCCAAAAGGAAAAGCCTGTTATCGGAAAAGCTGTTCTTGTAATTTGCGGAATCAATTTGTTCCTTGCTGCAATGATTACCGTCGCACTTCCATATCTAGTAACAGAGGTACTAGATTTAGAAGCGTCACAGGCAAACAGGCTATATGGTTTTGCAGAGGGGGCATTGGCAGCAGGTGGATTAGCAGGAGGTATCGGAGCAGGCATTTTTGCAAACAAACTAACGATTCATAAATCAGGAAATCTTGTGATCGCTTGTGCAGTATGCGTGTTGCCTATGAGTGTTTCATTGATACTGTTTTCATCTGCAATTATAAATTATATTGTTATAACTATATGCTGCTTTTTTATTATGGTATTTTCAACACTTTTTACAGTGCAGATGATGTCCTTTATCCAAACAGAAACCCCACAACATTTAATTGGAAAGGTTATTGCAGTTATTTTTACTGTTGCCATGTGCGCACAGCCACTAGGCAATGCGTTCTATGGCATCCTATTTGAAATTTGTAAAGGATGTGAATATGTGGTTGTTTTATTCTCGGGTGTGGTATCGCTTATCATTGCCAGTAACGCAAGAACTATTTTTAGAAAATTTGCAACAAAATAAAATGCAAGAACATAGCATACAAATCCGTTTTGCACGTCAGTCGTCGTTAGAGGTTTGATCCAACCAGAGAGTGCACTCTCAGATTGAAGTAATAAATTGTAATAGCAGTGATTGCAACCGTAAAGGTCAAATAGCCTTTACGGTTGTTCTTTTAAAATTTTACTATTTTGATTAGAGCGCCCATTAAAGTATGCGAATAAAAGGTAATGTGGGAATTTGTTAAATAATTTGCAAAATTTGTATTTTTTTCGTTCAAAAAGATTTATAATTGGATAAAAAAAGAATGGTGTTAGACAAAAAGATATTATAAGAATTTTGTGAGAGGGAATGATGTATGTACAGAATTGGAATCTGTGATGATGACAAAGAATTATGTGCTGGATTAGAAGAACAAATTTATCAAATTGCAAAAGAATTACCAATGAAAGCAGATGTTGAAGTTTGGTATTCTGGTGAAAGTATAGTAAATGATTTGCAAAATGGTATACAGTTGGACTTGATTTTTTTGGATATCGAATTGATACAAGAAAATGGAATATCAGTAGGTAAGTTTATACGCAATGAAATGGAGGACATTAATACTCACATAGTATATATTTCTTCCAAGCAGACATATGCAATGCAACTATTCAAGGTTCAACCTCTCGATTTTTTGGTGAAGCCTGTATCAAGTGAGCAGATCAGGGAAGTCCTTGTCAGAAGTCTCAGGCAAAAACAAAGCCTCAAAAGTTTTTTTGAGTATCAAAAGGGGAGTGCAGTATTCAGGATTCCAACAAGAAATATTGCTTATTTTATGAGTATGGATAAGAAGATCAAGCTTGTCACAAGGGACAATGAAGATGAGTTTTATGGAAAACTCAAAAGTATCATAGAAGAACTTCCCGCAGATTTTATGATGATACATCAGTCTTATATTGTCAATCAGTTATATGTCAACGAATACTCCTATGACTGTGTAAAAATGTCGGATGGAACTATTTTAAGTATCAGTAAGCCCTATCGAAAAGAAATAAGAGGTAAAATAAAACAATATCGGAAAGCGGAACTATATGATGAATTATAATGTGATATCTGAACTGATTGTAAATATTCTGAGGGTACTGCTAATTAGGAGAATGATGGAACTGTTTCTTCCTACAGAGGACGAAGATCGGATAAAGATACGAATCGGATTTGTATGCTATTATCTGCTGACCACCATCCTATACAATATTTTTAATATTTCGATGTTATACGCAATCTGTAATTATCTTGGAATTACAGGACTTACATTTTTTTATCAGGCGACATGGAAAAAACGAATATGGGTGTCGTTAGTAATATTCACTATGGAGCTGGCGTGCGCTCTTGTGGTGTATTTTGGCTTTTCACAGAAGTTTATCGTACAACCGCAGTCAATCCAAATCCTTTTGTTTCTGATTCTCGTTACAATAATTAGCCATATAGCTTATCCATCAGATAGTAGGGAAATAGCATTTGATAAAAAGCAGACTTGTATTTTAATTATAATTCCTGTAGCTAGCGTATTTATTTTATGTGTTTTGCTGTATGGGAGATATGAAGGTACAATAGCGATGCTAATATGTATTTCTATACTTATTATCAACCTGAGTATATTTTATCTCTATCATATGATGGCGCAAAACTACAGGAATTTAAGGGAGAATGATATATATCGGCAACAGACATATGCATACAAAAACCAACTGGATGTGATTATGGAATCTCAAGGACGTATTCGTGCGTTGAAACATGATATGAAAAATCATATGCTGGCGCTTCAGATGCTTTTGCAGAAAAGAGAGTGGGAAGAAGCCTACAAGTATCTTAGCTCTATGCAGCATTTTATGGCAAATCCATTAGAATATAGTACGACGGGAAATGAGTCAATGGACAGTTTGTTAAATTACAAGCTGCAAAGGGCAAATGAGATTTTGGACAGGGTGGAGACAAGGATAAGCATACCAGAAAAATTAATGTTACACTCTTTTGATCTTAATGTGATATTGGGGAATCTGCTTGATAACGCGATAGAGGCGGCAAGTCAGACAGAAGAAAAAAAGTTGAAAATAACAATTAAACTCGAGAAAGGAATTTTGTTTATCCATATCCGCAACAGTTGCCAGGGCATTTCAGACGGAAAACTACAACACCTAAAAACTACAAAAGAAGATGCGTCCAATCACGGAATAGGCCTAGGCAATGTGCAACGAATCATTGAAAAATATCATGGAGATATGGAACTGATATGTGAAAACAAAAATATGGAAACAGACATTATATTGTACATAAAAGAGATGTGATAAAGAGAATAAGAGTTTTTTAGGTGCATCATGCCAACCATATATGTATTATTCTGCTTGCCTATTTTTGAACAATTCCTAATTTCGCCATAAATATGGTCTGATTTCGCCAAATTCTAAAAAGTTTCTGTATTTGTGGTATGTTTTAATAGACATGAAGAAAGACATCGGCAGAAAAATAAAGTCGGTTTCTGGTAGGCATGCCAAAATACAAAGGAATCTTGTAGGGAGGTATCAGCATGAGAAAAAATAGTTTATGTCTGACGATGGCGACAATATTTTGCGCGTTTGCACTTACTGGTTGCCAGAAAGTGCCGGATGCGACAACAGAAAACAACATTATGCATGCGCAAGGTGATGTGGAAAAACAGGTGCAGGATATTGTCATAGTAGATACACAGGAGCAGACACAAGTCAAACAGGTGGTAGGTCAATATCAGGGCATAGTAGGAACAGGTGATAATACAATAAGCATAAACGCCGAAGTACCCGCGCTTCCTGATGAATTGTATATCATCACACTTAAGCCAAACGATGGGCTCGACAAGAATACGCTACTCACATTCCTTGATAGTGAAAGCAGCAACATAGAGGATACCTCGCAAGAGCTCTTAAAGGAGATAGAGGAGAGCGATAAATACAATGTCACTCCCGATGAAACCGGCGAAAGGGTGTTATATTCCAAATTTGGCGACCATAGTGCGATGCGACTTGGAGACGGGAAAAAAGAAGCATCATTTGCATGCCATACAAGTGCATATTATGTTGATAATGATTTAATGGAAAAATACTATGGGATTTATAGCGGTGCTTACAGCGAAACACTTATAATTCAGGATCAGATGGACAAAGGCAGCTTTTCGGCAAACGAGGCAGCCAAAATTCTTTTAGACAAGGTGGAGGCTGTGGGAGTAAGTGACATTGCTATCAAAAAAATCCATTGTACCGAAGGCGCAGGCCACAGCTTTTATAATATAGAATTTGTACCTGTTTATGATGGGATAGTAGTGGATATCGGGAGCAACAGTTATGCATTGGGACAAGTCTGGCCAAACGGGTATGCGCTTATTTCCGAGGAGGGTGTAGCAGAGCTAAGTCTTATAGATTTCTGCGGAAAGTCAGTAGATAAAAAGTCTGTTACAGCACTTTCGTTTGAACAGGTTCTGAAAATATTGGAGCAGTATCTAGACAGTGGCATAATTGAGTCGGACGGAAAAATAACATATAATAGAGTGGAATTAAATTATTATCCAGTGCCCAATCCTGCACCTGTTATGGATGAGATAGAGTATAAGTCTGAGCTAGTTCTTACGCCCATATGGCATATTTATATGCCTCTTGACGAGTATGTGGATGGGGGCTATGGCGATGCAGTGGGACCAAGTCATATATGTGTGAATGCAGTCACAGGAGAACTAGAAGGCGCTGATTAGGAAAATGCTGATGAAAGCGAGTAAAGTGGTGGAAGGTGTAGAAGGCATGTATATTCAATTTCTATGGAAGGATATCAAGAGAAGTTTTACTAATATAGGCTTTTTTTCAGGTTCTTTCGGACTTGGGGCACTGCTTATGTATAATTTTGTCACAGAATCGTTCCATTCAGGAAGCCCCTATTATGCCATTGTGAATATTCTAGCTGCATCAGGCTTTGTCGTATTTCTGCCTGTGTTCCCAGTGTTGGGGTATGCGTCTCGTTTTTGTGAGGAGTATGAGAGCGGATATTATAGGCTGCTCCTTGCTCGGATAAAACCACAGAAATTTGCCCAAGTGCGAATTAGTAGCGTGGCATTGTCAGGAGGCACCATCATTGCACTTCCTTATTTGCTTATATGTCTTGTGGCCATTTGTTTAGAAGCGCCAGAGCTGGCAGAAGCCAACTCTTTAGGACTGGACGCCTCAGGAGTAAATGTTTTAAGAGTGGATTCAAATATTGAAATGGTATTTATAGGACAGACTTATGGGATTGGCGTAATGGTGGCTGTCAAAGTATTGCTGGGCTTTTTGTTTGGGGCCACGTGGGCGATAGTGGGACTGGCGTTTGCAGTGTGGATGCCAAATCAATATGTGTCTTTGATTGCGCCCTTTGTTCTGTATGAATCTCTTTATATTTTGCTGCCAAACTATCTAAATCCTGCCCTACTGGTACGTGGAGACGATGCAGGTCATTTGCTGTCGGTTGTGATGGAGTGTGTCTGGCTTTTTGCCGCCGTCGCTGTTGCCATGACAGGTTTCAAGAGGAGATGTTGGGATGAGTAAGACCATAAGAATGTCTATGGGACTATTACAACAAGAAATGGGAAGCATCAGGGTAATCATGGGATATTTGTTGGGAATGACATTTTTGATGTTGGGATTATATGATTTTTTGAGATATGCAATAGAGATCAAAGAACCTGTCAACATTTGTGAAGCTTTTATTGTCACCCAGAATCAAGCAATAGCAGGTAGATTCTGGGTGATGGGATATCTGTTAGTCATTGCAAATGCGCCTTTTGTCAAAGAAAACACCTATATTATTTTGTATCGCAGTGGTAGACGGGCATGGAATATAGGCATGTTGTTATATGTTTTCATTCAGGCATTTATGTATACGACATGTTTTGCTGTGCTTTCCATTGTAGTCAGTATTCCTTATGGATTTTCTGGAAAGCTCTGGAGTAGTCCTGTCTATATGTTGGTGGCCACTCCCTCGAACGCAATTGCAGAAAAATATCATATTTTTTTTGATGGTGTGGCGATGATGAAATATATGACCGTTTTACACGCATTTGGAATTACTTTTTTGTATATGTTTTGCTATTTTGCCTTCCTTGGAGTCCTTTTATATGTCTGTAACCTTGTGTTTGGTAGTTTTTGGGGATTGGCGGCAGTGGCAGTGGTGCATTTGGGAGGCGTTATTTTGTCGTTTGTTGCCAAATTCCACCAGAGTCCTGCATATTATGTGGACAGTGCGGGCAGTCATTGGAGATATCCTTGTATGATGTTGGTGTTCATCTTTGTTATAACGCTAGTATCGCTATTTGCTGTAGGGAAAGTGGATATTCAGACAAGATAGATATTCTAAAAAATATTGTTGTGGAGGATAGAAAAGTAGATGAATGGTGATTCTCTTATTTTAAATTTTTTTGGCGGAGTTTCACGGGATGGTTCAAGCTGGGCAGTTGATTTTGATATGGTACTCTATGAATTGGCAAGATGGCTTTTATTCATTGGAATTTGTCTGCTTGCGCAAGGTGTCTGGTTTGAAAAGTGGAGAAAAATAGAGCCACTTGCGTGTTACCGTTATACAACGATTAAAATATGGTGGAGATGGAAATTTTTTAGAAGTCTGCTAAATGGCGTATTAGCGGCGGCAGTGTTGTTTATCGCAGTAATAGTAACTGATATTATCAATATTGGAGGATTCTCTGACGAAGGTTGGAAAGTGTTTATTTTATGGTTTGTTCATATTATAACAATAATTACTTTTTTTCTTGTGTTAGATTTAACCAGACTAAGAAAACTTGCGCCAGCAATCCTGTTGCTACTAGAAGGAATTACTTTTCTTGTAGGCTTTTTAAACATGAAGATATCTTGGTTTATGTATGGCATGTGGGGAATGTATTTTCAAAGCAGATGGTATTATGGTGAGACGGGAGTTTCTGTGTTGTCTTCCCTGATAACCGAAGGGATATTGATTATTCTTAGCTATTTGATTGGAGGAATTTTGTTAAAAAGGACAGCGCAAAAATAAATAATACGCCTGTGAAACAAAAAATTAGAAGAAACTTTGAAACGGTATATTGGCGAAACTTGAATCAGGAAAGGAGCTTTTGTATGGCAGAGATTATCAGCATAGAGAATGTAACCAAAAAATTTGATACTATTTTTGCTCTCGAAAATGTTAGTTTAAGCATTGAAAGAGGAAAAATCTACGGAATTATTGGAAGAAATGGTTCTGGAAAGACTGTCCTATTTAAGCTCATAGCAGGTTATTTAAAGCCCACTAGTGGCAGGATTGTTGTAAGTGGAAAAGAGATCGGAAAAGATACAGATTTTGCGGGCAATATAGGACTTATCATAGAATCTCCTGGATTTTTGAAGGGATATACAGGATTTAAAAATCTTTCGTATTTAGCAAGCATACGCAATGTGATTGGTAAAGAGGAGATCAGAAAGAGCATGGAAAAAGTAGGGCTTGATCCTGACAGTAACAAAAAGGTTGGAAAATATTCGTTGGGAATGAAACAACGTTTGGGAATAGCGCAGGCTATCATGGAAAATCCTGATATCCTGATTTTAGATGAGCCAATGAATAGCCTAGATCATCAAGGAGTAGAGGAGATTAGGGGAATTTTAAAGAGATTGAAAGATGAGGGAAAAACGATTATACTAGCAAGTCATAACAAAGAGGATATAGAAATTTTATGCGATGAAGTATATGAATTAAATCGGGGAAGATTGGAAACACATGATTCACAAACAGCATGTATGACAAGAAGGAACTTTTGAGGATTAAGCATCTCTTTTGAGGTGTTTTCTTTTTAAGTTATCAGATTGTACAATCCGACAACTTATGAATGGGTATGGCTGAATAGTAACAATGTGAGTGTTCTATTTGTGGGAAAAAGTTTTCGTTAAGAGGTGACTGTAATATTGATTTTTTCAGTGGGATAGCAGACAAAAAGCATAAAGGATTTATAAGATAACGTTGCTTTTTTATAAAAGAAATGATACACTTAGAAAAATACTTTAATAAAGTATAGGTGATGATATGAATACGAAGAAAATAACCAATATGGAAGTAAAAAAGAAAAATAGAAATGAGGTTTTTCGCTATATCTGTAAACATGAAACAGTGTCAAACCCCGATATCTCATATAATATGAAAATCAGTCTGCCTACAGCAACACAGATTACAAAGGAACTGATAGCAGAAGGGTTATTAGAAGAAAAAGGAGAGCTACAATCAACTGGGGGAAGAAGGGCGAAAGCATTATCGGCAGTAGTCAATGCAAAACTGGCGGTAGGGCTAGATATCACCAAAAACCATATTACATTGTTGCTTACCAATATTGTGGGAGAGATCCTAAAATATGAGCGCGTCTGTCAACCATATGTTTCAGGAGAGACTTATTACCAAAAAGTAAATGAAAGACTAGAACTTTTTTTGGATGAAAGCAATATTGACAGAAAAAAAGTTTTAGGGGTGGGTATATCTTTTCCAGGAATTATAGATTTGGATAAAGAGTTGATAACGTATTCTCACATATTGGGGGTAGAGGCGCTACCATTTGATTCAGTGAGAAGTTTTTTCTCTTATCCATGCTTTTTTCTAAATGATGCCAATGCAGGAGCATATGCAGAAGGATTTTATGGAGATGAGGCAGAACAGTTTTTCTACCTTTCTTTGAGTAATACAGTAGGTGGTGCGATTTTTAGTAGGAATGAGCTGATACAAGGTAAGAATTTCCGGTGTGGCGAAGTCGGTCATATGACAGTTGTTATGGATGGGGAAAACTGCTACTGTGGGAAAATGGGATGTTTAGATGCTTATTGTGCAGCATGGCGTTTATCTGAGGCGGCAGATGGAAAACTAGAACAATTTTTTGGTCTGTTGGATCAGGGAGATTTGGAAGCGGCAAAAATATGGGATTCTTATACGGATTATTTGGCTATTGCAGTCAATAATATACATATGGTTTTGGATTGTGATATTGTCTTAGGAGGCTATGTAGGAAGCTGTATAGGGATGCATCTTCAAGAATTATGGGATAAAGTGGCTAGAAGAAATACTTTTGGGGAAAAAGAGCCTTATGTGAAGGTTTGTAATTATAAGGTGGCAGCGGCGGCATTGGGAGCAGCGCTAAAAGTGATAGAGACATTTGTCAGTCAGATATAAAATAAGCAAAGACTGTTATAGAAAGAGGTTTCAGATATGAGACTTCTTTTTTTGTGTGCATTTTTAATGAAAGTACCAGTGAAGTTTTGGTGGAAATAATGAAAGTATAGGATTTGTTAAAAAGTAATTGACAAAACAAACTGCTGATAATAAAATTAGATACATAATAAAACTATTTAATAAAGTAATAAATAAAGTGATGTATGAAAGGAGAAAACAATCATGGAAGGAAAAATGAAAGTAGCAGTTATGTTGGGAATTGGCAAGATGGGATTTGAGGAAAGAGATATCCCAAAAGCAAAAGATAATGAGGTGCTTGTCAAGCTGGAGTATGTAGGAATCTGTGGCAGTGACCTGCATTATTACGAGACAGGGGCAATTGGTGACTACGTAGTAAAGCCACCCTTTGTACTTGGACACGAGCCAGGCGGAACGGTTGTGGAAGTGGGGAAGGATGTAAAACACCTAAAAGTTGGTGACAAGGTTGCGTTAGAGCCAGGCAAGACTTGCGGTCATTGTGAGTTCTGTAAAACAGGAAATTACAATCTCTGCCCTGATGTAGTATTTTTTGCAACACCGCCAGTGGACGGAGTATTTCAGGAATATGTGGCGCATGAGGCCGATCTTTGCTTTAAACTTCCCAGTAATGTAAGCACAATGGAGGGCGCGTTAATCGAGCCTCTTGCAGTGGGATTTCATGCTGCAATGCAGGGAGGAGCAAGGGCAGGACAGACAGCGGTGGTTATGGGAGCAGGCTGTATTGGTCTGGTGACAATGATGGCATTAAAGGCAATGGGTGTGTCAAGAGTTTATGTAGTAGATATCATGAAAAAACGTCTTCAGAAAGCGCTGGAGTTGGGGGCAGATGGCATCATTAATGGAGCGCAGACAGACGCTGTAGAAGAGGTAAGAAAACTGACAAATGGAAAAGGCTGTGATCTTGCAGTGGAGACAGCAGGCACGCAAATAACTACAGTACAGACGATACATATGACAAAAAAAGGTGCAACGATTGTGTTGGTAGGATACAGTAAGAGCGGCGAAATGACATTGCCTATGAGCCTTGCACTAGATAAGGAACTGACATTCAAGACCGTATTTCGTTATCGTCATATCTATCCGATGGCAATAGAGGCTGTTGCAGCAGGCAAGGTAAACTTAAAAGGAATTGTGACAGATATCTTTGGACTTGATGAAGCACAAAAAGCTATGGACTACAGTGTGAATAATAAATCCGACATTGTAAAAGCAGTGATACGCATTGACAAGTAAATAAAAAATAATAGATAGAATCTCTGAAATTTGATGAGGAAAGTTTGTTTCTTTCTTTTGGGAAATAGGTATTTTTTATACTTATAGGTTTAAATAAAGACAAGATTGAATTTGGCCAGTATTCATAGTAGGAGAGGAGGATTGTAATGGAGCAGAAGAACACAGATGTAAAAGTGCCATTGATTAGTAAGATCGCCTATGGTATGGGGGATGTGGGATGCAATTTTAGTTGGATGTTTGTAGGAAATTTTCTGATGATATTTTATACAGATGTTTTTGGGATAGGGATGAGTGCAGTTGCAGCATTGATGTTGTTTTCGAGATTTTGGGATGCAATCAATGACCCTGTAATCGGCGGTTTGAGTGACAAAACACATACGAGGTGGGGAAGATATCGTCCTTGGCTTTTGATCGCCGCGCCGTTGACAGCTCTAGTACTGATGCTAACCTTCTGGGCACATCCAGATTGGTCATCTACCGCAAAGATTATCTATATGGCAGTTACTTACTGTATTTTGGTATTAGGCTATACCTGCGTCAATATCCCTTATGGAACTTTGTGCGGTGCCATGACACAAAATATAGAGGAACGGGCGAAAATTAACACATTCCGTTCTGTCAGTGCGATGGTTGCTATTGGCATTATCAATATTATAACGGTTCCTCTAATCGCAGCGCTAGGAAATGGAAATGACAAAAAGGGGTATCTTTTGATAGCGATTATATATGGATGTATTTTTGCAGCATGTCATATCTTTTGCTTTGCAAAGACAAAGGAAGTTGTGAAAGTGCCAGAGAAAGAAAAAACATCCCTAAAAGTACAGTTATCGGCAGTTGCCAAAAACAGGCCATATTTGATTGCGGTGGCAGGGCAGTTTTTGTTTGGGGTGACTCTTTATGGAAGAAATGCGGATGCACTTTACTATTTTACATATGTGGAGGGGGATCAGGCATTATTTAGCACCTATTCTCTTTTTATCATTATCCCTTCTATCATTGGTGCAGCCTGTTTCCCAATGGTATTTCGGCTGACAAACAATAAAGGGCGTTCTGCATCTATATTTGCACTGCTTACAGGGATTAGTATGTTCTGTATGTACTTTTTTACAGTTGGAAAATCACCTATTCCATTTTATCTGTTTTCATGTTTGGCGCAGTTTTTCTTTTCAGGATTTAACACAGCGATTTATGCGATAGTTCCAGATTGTGTAGAGTATGGTGAATGGAAAACAGGGCTTCGCAATGACGGTTTTCAGTATGCATTCATTTCTTTAGGAAATAAGATCGGAATGGCAATCGGAACTTCTGTACTAGCAGGCGTTTTGGGCAGCTTCGGATATGTAGCAAACGAACAACAAAACTCAGCAGTGCTGGCTGTAATTAAACATTCTTTTACTACAGTGCCTGGTATATTGTGGATTATAACAGCGGCAGTTCTATTTTTCTATCGTTTAAATAAGAAAGCGTATAACAAGATCGTAGAGGAAATTCAGGAAAGAAAAAATAATACTAGTTCTGGCAGGTCTGCACATTAATTGTGCAGACCATATTAAGATATAACGATTTAGAATGAATGGATATATGTAGCAGAATAGATTAGGAAAAGAAAAATATCGTAAAGCAAAAATACTATACTATGTGATGCTTGACAGTTTATTATATTTTAGATAAAATATGGATTTAACTGGAATTTGTACTGCAAATGAGGTTTAGGAGGACATTATGAATATTGAATACTTGAAAGATAATGGAACAGAGATTGCGGTTATTTCCAGTGATGAAAAGCTAATTGTTGATACACAATCTGCTTTAGATTTGGCTATGACTGCTAAGTACGAAACAGGTGCAACAAAAATAGTAATCAATAAGTCGGCAGTATGTGAGGAATTTTTTATCCTTAGCAGCGGCGTGGCAGGCGAAATACTTCAAAAGTTTATCAATTATCACGTTAAAATTGCCATTTATGGGGACTATTCACAATATATCAGTAAACCATTAAAAGATTTTATTTATGAATCAAATAATGGCAACAACTTCTTTTTTGTGTCAACCAAAGAAGAGGCAATACAAAAGTTGACAGAAACACAATAACCATATCATACAAATTCCAGTTTATCTACTAACTGTCTTAACTTTCCTTAATTTTCAAGGCTTTGCGGTATGCCTAACCTTAAAATATGTATCCTTTTCCCTTGT
>CAJUHQ010000101.1 GCA_910586095.1 uncultured Lachnospiraceae bacterium
TAAAATTTCACCCATCCTGATTGGAGTGCATGCTAAAGCATGCAGATGGGAGTTAGTGTGGATTTTTATTGGATAAGCAGAAAAAATAGATAACAAAATTTTATAAATAAAAAGTGAATTTTGTAAGTGAAAAGACTCTTTTCAAGCGTTTTGTTTTATGTTATTATGTAGATGTTAAAAAATTTCGTAAAATTTCGAAAAGAAAGGAAGGAAGAACATGAAAAAAAGGGTAAATGCGTTTCTTGTTGCAATGCTTTTGCTAGTCGTGTCGCTTTTGGCTTCATTTTCAGATGCGATCATAGTAAAGGCAGAAGGTAAGCTCATTCTGAAACTGCACTATCACAGAGAAGATGGCAATTATGATGGCTGGGATGTGTGGCTTTGGGAAGTTGGAGGAGAAGGAGGAGGCGTTCCATTTAATGATGAAGACGGAGAAATGGTTGCGACAAAAGAAATTACTCCTGGAATTACAAATGTAGGATTTATTGTTCGTACAGAGGATTGGGTCAAAGATTTTGACGGGGATCAGTTTATAGATATCTCTGAGATGGTATCAGGTACTGTACATATTTATGTGGAATCTGGTGTCGAAGGATATACAAAAGAATATGGCGATGATGTAGTAATAGGAACTAAGTTAAAGTCGGCAGTCTACAATAATGATAGTACCATCACAGTGACTATGACAGGTGAGATCGAAGCTAATCTAGATAATGTGTTTTCTGTAGCTGGAAAGGAAGATGAAATTGCTATTGCCAGTGTGACGGCAGATCAGGACTTTACTTATACGGTGGTCTTATCAGAGGAATTAGATCCTTTTAAGAGTTATACTATGACTTATGATGGATCTACCTATAAGATTAGTATTCCCAATATTTATTCTACAGAGGCATTTGAACAGGAATATACATACATTGGAGATGATTTAGGGGCTACATGGACAGAAAACATGACAAGTTTTCGCGTTTGGGCGCCGACAGCAGAGTCTGTCACGTTGAATCTTTTTGAATCTGGCAAGAGTTATGTGGATGATTTGATAGAAGAAATTGAGATGACTCCAGATGTAAATGGAACTTGGATTACCAAAAAGGATGGCGATTTGAATGGAGTTTATTATACGTATTCTGTTGTAATTGATGGCGTAAAGAAGGATGCCTGTGACCCATATGCTAGAACTACAGGAGTTAATGGGGTCAGAGCTATGATTATCAATTTGGATGAAACAGATCCAGACGGCTGGGAAAATGATACTAATCCTCATGCAAAAGAAAGTATTAATGATGCCATTATTTATGAATTGCACATTCGAGATCTTTCTGTTGGAAAGGACGCAGGTATCACAAATGCAGGTAAGTTTTTGGGATTGACAGAGACGGGAACCAAAACTTCGGGCGGAGTACCTACAGGACTAGATCATATTAAAGAACTAGGAATAACTCATTTGCATTTGCTTCCAATATATGATTTCGGTTCTGTGGATGAGACTCATACTGTAGGAAATTTGTATAATTGGGGATATGACCCAGTAAATTACAATGTACCAGAAGGTTCTTATTCTACAGATCCTTATAATGGAGAAGTTCGTGTCAAAGAATTAAAACAAACTGTAAAGGCGCTTCATGATAATGGTATTAGCGTTATTATGGATGTTGTCTATAATCATGTGCAGGATTCAGCAAATTTCTGTTTTAATAAAATTGTTCCAGGATATTTCTCACGTATTGGCGATGATGGTGTGTATTCTAATGGTTCTGGATGTGGGAATGACACAGCTTCTGAACGGTCTATGGTTAAGAAATATATTGTGGATTCGGTTAGTTATTGGGCAGATGAATATCATATTGATGGTTTTCGTTTTGACTTGGTAGGATTGCTAGATACTGAGACTATCAATGAGATTGTGGAAGAGGTTCACAAGAATCATCCAGATGTTATTTTTTATGGAGAAGGTTGGTCATTGTCCACAAATATGACAAAGGAAGGCTATACGCTGGCAACACAAGGTAATTCCAAAGAGACACCAGAATTTGCGTATTTTAATGATACAATTAGAGATGGATTAAAAGGTAGCGTATTTGATGATAAGGAAAAGGGATACGCTTCTGGAAAAAGTGGTATGGAGGAGATATTGACACGTTGTTTTCTGGGGGCAGATACCTGGTGCACCAGTCCAGCTCAGACAATCAATTATGCATCTTGCCACGATAATCTGACATTGTTTGACCATCTACAGACTTCAAGGCCCGATGCAAGTATGGAAGACTTGATTAAAATGAATAATTTGGCAGCTACAGTTTATATGATGGCAGAAGGAGTTCCATTCTTGCAGGCAGGTGAAGAAATGCTGCGCACAAAGGTGAATGAAGATGGAACCTTTGATTCAAATAGTTATAATTCTGGCGATCAAATCAATAGTTTGAAGTGGGGAGATTTAGAAGATCCTGTTTATGCACAGGTGTATGAGTATTACAAAGGGTTGATTGCTTTTCGTAAGGCACATGGAGCGCTTCGTCTTACTACAGCACAAGAAGTTGATTCTGCGATTTCTGTAGTGAAGGATTTAGATCCTAATGTACTTGCCTTTGATATACAGGGCGGAGTAAATGGGGAAAACGCAGAAGAATTATTTGTGATTTTCAACGCAAATGAAACCAGCACCACAGTTACTCTTCCAGAAGGGAATTGGAATGTCTATATTAATGGTGAAAAGGCAGGAACGCAGGTGTTGTCTACTATCACACAAGCAAGTGCAGTGGTAGAGCCTATTTCCGCTATGGTACTTGTGAAGGAGGACAATGCAGCAGCTTCTAGCCAGAAAACCACTACTGAGAATGTAGAAAATGCGCCGCAAAAGGATGCTAATCAAAGTAGTGGAGTCAGTGTAGGTATTATTGTAGTGATACTTCTTGTTTGTGTTGGTGTAGTGTTCGTTATGATGCATAATAAACGAAAGAAGTCATAAATTCGATGTTTCTATAACGACAAATGTAGGATGATCTGTGACAATTTGTGACTGTAATCTGCACTTGAACAAATTCTAAAAAATAAAGTTTAGAAAAAGATGATTTAGAAAAAAATAGTTGCGTCAGACAATTTTTTCTTGTTAAGAGAAGTTATCTGACGCTATTTTTTATCTAGATTTATAGATTTTGGAGCATAATAAGCTTTTGATAGATGCAAAAGCTTATTATACGATGATGATTGCATCAAAAGAGTTTTGTGTTCCTATTTGTGCAATCTGTGTGTGACATGATAATGGTATCTTTTGGCTATCATGGTCTGTGTACACAAAAGAAATGAAGATTATTGATACTTTTTGCGGGGGTAGCATAGAAGAGATCAGATAGGAATTAAATCAAAGTAGTTAGACAAAAGGCAGTATAAAAAGTTTGTAAAATAATGAACAGACAAGTTTACTATGTAAGGGGACTCTGCTATAGTAAAAGGGATTTGAGATGTTGCAAAAAGACATCAACATTAGTTTTGCGAACATTGTTCGCGATGCTGTTGGCAGCATGGAGAGTTAGATAAAGTACAGATGATATATAAAAATTTGTAGGAGGTAGGTATATGGGGGCATTAGAGAATATAGAACCCAAAAAAGTATTTCATTTTTTTGAGGAGATCTGTAAGATTCCGCACGGATCAGGAAATCTTGATAGAATCAGCAGTTATCTAACAACATTTGCACAGGATAGAGGGTTGTTTCACATTAGAGATGCTCATAACAATGTGATTATAGTTAAGGAAGCAACAAAAGGATATGAGACGATTGCACCCATCATTCTTCAAGGGCATATGGATATGGTTGCAGTTAAAAAGAACGATTGTGAGATTGACCTTGCAAACGATCCACTTCGCTTAAAGGTAGAGGGGGATTATATATATGCAGAAGGCACAAGCCTCGGTGGAGATGATGGTATAGCAGTGGCTTATATTCTTGCTATTTTGGATTCACAGGATATTGACCATCCACGAATCGAGGCAGTGATAACAACCGATGAAGAGGTTGGAATGAATGGCGCGACAGCAATAGACTTATCTATGCTTCAGGCAAAAAGGATGTTAAATATTGACTCAGAAGAAGAAGGAATATTCCTTACAAGTTGTGCGGGCGGCATGAGAGTCGATTGTCATTTGCCTATAAAAACGGTGAAGATACCACAACATAGTAGCTGTATAACAGTAAAGATTGGAGGGTTGGCAGGTGGACATTCTGGCACAGAGATTCATAAAGGACGCGCAAACGCAATAAAACTCTTGGCAGTTGTATTAAAACAGGCTCTAGAAACATCTGAAATTTGTATTGTACAAATAAGTGGTGGAGAAAAAGACAATGCGATTGCGCGCGAGGCGTCAGCAATTGTGTGTATGGACAGCAAACAAACGAAGCCGTTTATAGAAAAAATAGCAGCGATAGAGACAGAGATTAAGAACGAAAATAAATCCAGAGAAAAAGAGCTTTATATAGAATGTGGTGAAGTGGAGCTGCAAGTAGAAACTATGATTGATAGAGAGAGCACACAACGCATTGTAGATTTTCTCGTGTTACTTCCCAATGGGGTGATGGCGATGAGTGCAGACATACACGGATTAGTTGAAACGTCCTTAAATGTAGGTATTTTAAGGCAGACTCCAACAGAAGTGATTGCAAGCAGCGCAATTAGAAGTGCGATAGAGACAGCAAAATATAAAGTCAAAATGCAAGTGGAGACACTTACCAATCGGCTTGGAGGCTATATAAATAGTTATGGAGAGTATCCTGGGTGGCAATACGATCCCGATTCAAAGCTGCGGGCAACTATGGTAAAGATTTATAGAGAACTGTTCCAGAAGGACGCACAAGTGCAAGCATTGCATGCAGGATTGGAATGTGGCATTATGATTGCTAAGATACCAGGGTTAGATTGTGTATCCTTTGGCCCTAACATTTATGATATCCATACTACAGAAGAACGGCTTAGTATTGCGTCAACAAAACGAATGTGGGAGTATCTGTTAGAGGTGCTTCGACAGAAGGAAGAATAGAGACAAAGTGACTAGTACAATAGCCTTTTGGAATGTTGTTTGTATTTAGGTACAAAGAAATTTCGAGAGTCTATTAGCAGAGAAATGGAGGACTCGTATGATAGGAAATTTTAGAGAATTTCGTCCAAAAGGTACACCAGAAGATAAAGACAAAGATCATGACTCACAACAAAAAAAGTCACCTTTTGATAAGCTTCGCAAAATTGCATTATTGACTGTAGCGGTGATAGCAGTGTTGATTTTAACCGTAGAATCTGTGTATTCTATAGGAGAGCAAGAGCAAGGAGTCGTGACTACATTTGGAAAGGCTGGAGGTGTAGTGACATCAGGATTGCATTTTAAGATACCTTTTGTACAAAAAGTGACAAAGGTCAATACCACTATTTTGGGTTTTCCAATAGGCTATCGCCTCAATGAAGAGGAGGTAACAAACCAAGATCAAGTTGATGCAGAATCATTGATGATTACATCGGACTTTAACTTTGTCAACGTGGATTTTTATGTGGAATATAAGGTTTCTGATCCCGTTAAATATCTATATCATTCACAGCAACCTAATGTGATTTTAAAAAATATTGCACAGGCAAGTATTCGTAATATTATTAGCAACTATGCAGTGGATGATGTGATTACCACTGGAAAAAGTGAGATACAGGCTGCAATCAAGGAAATGATTATTGAAAAATTAGAGGAGCAAGATATTGGGCTTATGCTTGTAAATATTTCTATGCAGGACGCAGAGCCTCCTACAGAATCAGTAATTGAAGCGTTCAAGGCAGTGGAAACCGCGAAACAGGGAAAAGAAACTGCAATTAATAATGCGAATAAATATCGAAATGAAAAGCTCCCAGAAGCAAGTGCTAAAGCTGACCAGATTATACAGGAAGCGGAGGCAGCAAAACAAGAACGAATCAACGAGGGAATTGCACAGGCATCACGCTTCAATAAAATGTATGAAGAGTATGAGAAAAATCCTCTTTTGACAAAACAGAGAATGTTTTATGAGGCGATGGAAGAAATACTGCCAGGTGTTCAGCTAATCATAGATGACGGAAGTGGAAATCTGAATAAAACACTCTATTTAGATGAGTTGAAGTTGGAGGATATCACTAAAAATGCGGCATCTGATTCAGATACACAGGAGGAATAGCTGTATGAAGAAAAAATTTGGCAAGGCATTTGGAATATTTTTTGTGATAATGGCATTATTTATACTGTTTAATTCGATGTTTGTGATTAAGGAAAATCAGTATGGACTGGTGCGTGAGTTTGGTAAGATTGAGCGCGTGATCGCACAGCCAGGGCTTTATTTTAAGATCCCCTTTGTCCAAGAGAAGGATACCGTTACAAAAGAATTGCTGTTATATGATATCGCAAAATCAGATGTCATTACAAAAGATAAGAAATCTATGATTGTTGATAGCTTTGTACTGTGGCGTATCACAGATCCCAAAGTTTTTGCGCAGACTCTGAACACTTCGACAGTTAATGCAGAAGGAAGAATCAATGTTGCGGTGTATAATGCGATCAAAAATGTGATTAGTAGTATGACGCAAGCAGATATTATTGCGGCGCGTGGCCAGGAATTGATTACGCTTATTATGGGAAATATATCAGGGATCAACCAATATGGTATAGAGATTGCCACAGTGGAGATAAAGCTTTTAGACTTACCCGAGGACAATAAGGATGCTGTATTTGAGAGAATGATTTCAGAGCGTGGAAATATTGCTGCTACATATATCGCCCAGGGAAATTCAGAGGCACAAGTTATCAGAAATACGACAGATAAGGAGACAGCGCTTATGATTTCAGAGGCGCAGAAAGAAGCGGAAATTTTAAAGGCTGAGGGAGAGGCAGAGTATATGAAAGAGATTGCAAAGGCCTATGATGGGGATATGAAGGCTGATTTCTATAGTTTTACTCGCAGTCTTGACGCGCTAAAAAATTCTATTAAAGGCGGAGATAAAACCATTATTTTAGATAAGGATTCGCCGATCACCCAAATTTTTTACAACAATTGACAGCTAAACAGTGCACTAAAAAAGTACCTGAGATGGGAACGATAAGAATACGTTCTATCTAAGGTACTTTTCATGTAGTGACAGCGTATGATAAAAGAAAATGATTACGCTGAATAAAAATTGGACTTAAGCATGGTCTGAAGAATCGCCAAGTCGCATATAAAAGCATATAAGGTATAAGCCGCATATTCCGACTAGAGCATAAATGATTCTAGAGATCCACGACATACTTCCAAAAATGGTAGCAACAAGGTTAAAATCAAGGAATCCAATTAATCCCCAGTTGACAGCACCAATGATTGCGATGGTTAGTGCAATACCATCAATAATTTTATTGCCCATATTTATAACCATGCTCCTTTCAAAATATGGAAACCTTGTACATAGACAAAGCTTCCTGCAATAGAGGCAAATTCATACGAATTTGTACACTATATGGGTATTAGTATGAACACAAATGGGGAAAATATGCAAAGCAGCAAGTATTTTTATTAGCACTTTTTATCAATAAAACAGCAGAAAAACAATAAGATGCTATAATTTTTTAATGAAATTTATGCAAATAAATTGAAATAAGTCAATTAATGTGGTATCCTATTGGTGTCTGAAAGTCTGTATGGTTTTACAAGTCATATTTTGTCAATGTGAAACGATATAAGGTAAAAAGTAGTAGTAACAGGCCAGAAAAGCAGTTATGCATCGGGAAAGAAGAGAATGGAAGCGGCTTGCAAAATTGCATAGCATGTTTTTAGGACAAATAAAATTAAGAGGATTTAGAAGCAGGAGAGGTAGAAGTGAAAAAAACAGTAGAAAAGAAAACAACAGAAAAGAAAGTAGTTAATACTGTAGCTGAAGCACCAGTGGAGGAAAAGGCAGTAGAAACGACTAAGGCAAAAGCTGAGGAAGAAAAAGCAGTAGAGGAAACGAAAGTAGCAGAGACAAAGAAACCAGCAAAGACAAGTAAGGCAGCAACTAAGACCGTTGAAGAGAAATCAACTACCACAAAGACAGCAAAAGCTGCTAAGGCAGTCAAAGAGCCTGTTTCAGAAAAGATCGTTTTGCAGGTTGGCGGAAGAGCAGATCTATCTATGGAAGGATTAGTTGAAAAGGTTAAAGCAGCATATGTTGCAGAAGGCCATAAGGCAGAAGGAATCAAAAATATCGAAGTGTACATAAAGCTTGATGAAAATATGGCTTATTATGTAATTGACGGATATGCTTCCGGTGTTGTTTTGTATTAAAGCAATTGACTCAGCCCCAGAATCCTTTTAGGGATTTCTGGGGCTTTTTACAAAATTAATTTGTCAGATATACAGGCACTCAAAAAAATGTCAGCTAAAGCTAACAAATATCGGGAGGGCTTGTTAAAGGTACACCTTTTTACTCATCTGTATCATTGGGAAAATTGAGGTTTAGAATATCACGTTCTTCTTTGGTTAGGTTAGTTAATTGATCTAGAATAATCGTGATATTATTTTTCTTGGCATTACAAAGAAGATAGATGATATCTGCAAGTTGGGATATAATATCCTTCATCCGCATAGTATCGATTTTTTCGCGTTTGTTGGTATTTTTTGAGCTGTTCATATGTGGTAAATCCTTTTGTGTAATAGATTCGTATTAATAAAATTTATTTGCGATGCTATTAATAACACATCAAGCCAATATGAAATTAAAATTTCACCCATCTTGAATAGAGCGCCCACTAAGGCGGGCGGATGGGAGCCAGCATGAAATTAAAAGATTGCAAACAAAGTTGACAATGCAAACTCTAATTGCATTGTAATTGTTATGCTAACACCCAATTTGTTGAGGCGAAGCATGGTGAATTGCGCAAAGGCAATGTGTATGTGTTATATAAAGTTCGTGTGGAGTGTGCCTGACTAAGAAGATGTAAGGAATAAGGTTCAGCCTTAAAACTGAACCTTATTCAGATAGTGCAGATCTAAATGAAATATAAGCCTAACATAGATGTTACAGATCTAACTAGAGTAAGCCTAACATAGATGTTTAAAGTATCCTCATTATAATATATTTTTAAATGTTTCGCAACAGTTTCTTGTGATGAGTTTAGTAGTTGATTTTTTGCTCTAAAAGGGTGAGCAAACTATAAATTGCCATAGCGATCATACAAAGTATCACAATGCTCAATATAACCATATCAAGTTTAAATACCTGCGTACTGATTTTGTGAGAATTGAGTAGTAGTCATAATTGTCTTGCCTTTTGCTTTTCAGTGTATGATGTGCATTGTGACAGGACATCCGATTATAAAATAAGGGGAATATAAATGATACGTAAACGGTATAAAATACTAATAATTCTGGCAATCATGGGGATAGTATGTATGAACGGCTGCCAGACTACAGTCTCCAGCGAAGAAAATAAGGTAGTGGAAAATGGATATATGAAAATATCAGCAGAGGAAGCAAAGGAAATTATGGATGGCACAAAAGAGTTTGTGCTTGTAGATGTAAGAGAAGTCGATGAATACGATGAAGGTCATATTCAAGGTGCATTATTGATACCATATGATGAAATTGAAGAGAGAGCAAAAATGGAGCTTGCGGATAAGGAACAATTGATTCTTGTATATTGTCGCAGTGGCAGGAGAAGTGCTATAGCAGCACAATCGCTGGTGGATCTTGGCTATACCAATGTGAAAGATTTTGGCGGAATCATGGATTGGCCTTATGAGATTGATACAGAATAAGGTTTCATACAAGAGGATGTCGATTCAGTAGGAGGGGCAGCATAAAATGAAGTTATCTACTTTTATTTATTTTGCCAGATTCGGAATTAGAACTATATTGCTGCGCAAGAAAGATCCCATTCTTGGGACTGTTATTCTGACGGATGCATGTAATTTAAAATGTAAACATTGTTCAGTAAACAATATCACAGCAGTTATTCATCCATATCAAAAAATTAAGAATGAGATGAAATTGTTGTATGATATGGGAATACGGATTTTGTTTTTTTGCGGAGGTGAAACATTTTTATGGCATGATGATGGAAAACAATTGCGTGATTTAGTCATTGAAGCAAAGCAGATGGGATTTTTCATTGTAAATGTAGTCACAAATGGCACACTTCCAATTGATTTGCCAGAAGCGGACTTGATTTTGGTCAGTCTAGATGGAAATCGCGAACAGCATAATAAGATTAGAGGGGATACCTATGATCTTATTATGGAGAATGTCAAGCATGCGACTTCTGACACCATTTGTTTTTATATGGCAATTAATCAGATCAATAAAGATACAATTCGTGATGTATGCTTGACAGCAAAAAATATCTCTACTGTAAGAGCCGTTTCCTTTAACTTTCATACACCTTATCCAGACACGAAACAGTTGGCACTTAGCCGTGAGGAAAAGGCACATTGTTGCATGACGATTATGCAAATGATGAAAGAAGGAATCCCTATCTTTAATCTAAAAAGTGCATTTCCGTATTTAATCGACAATCGTTTTCCTACGCCTTGCCATCAATGTGTAGTGATAGAGGATGGAAAACTTAGTACTTGTGGGCGTTGTATTGAGGTCCCTGGACTGTGCGAGCAGTGTGGATATTTTTTTGTGGCAGAGTATACACTGCTATTTCAAGGCAACATAAAAGTTATTTTGGAAATGCTGCGAACATACTTAAAATACATATAAGAGTAAAAGACAACCGTAACATGGAGGTTACATATGGGAGTAATTACAAGTTTGACAAGAATGTGGTTGACACGTTCTATAAATCCTTTTGTTTTTACAGACGAGTTTGATCGACAATTTTCTTTTGAGGATTGTTCTAATCTGGGATTATATGTCCATATTCCGTTTTGCGAGAGGATTTGCAATTTCTGTCCATATTGTAAGATGCTCTATGATGAAGAGTTATGTGGGCGTTATGTGGATGCACTGATTAGAGAAATTCATATGGTTGGGGCGCAGGTAAGTGAAAAGAAAGTGGTTACTAGTCTATATTTTGGAGGTGGTTCGCCTGCACTTGTTGCTGACCGCATGAAAGAAATTATCGAAGCAATCAGTCAACATTATATTATTACGGAAGGTATTGGGGTAGAATTACATCCCAATAATATGAAAGTATCTCTTTTACGCACGCTAAAGGATGCTGGAGTGACCAAAATTAGTATTGGGATTCAGTCTTTTCAGAAAAAGTATCAAACCATTCTAGGGCGAGAAGCGATAGATATTCATGTTATATCTGATGCGCTACAAGTAGTTCCTTTTGAGACGGTTTCTATGGATTTGATCTTTGCTCTGCCCAAACAGTCGGTTGATGACTTGAAGTTAGATATTGATATTGCCTTGAAAAATGGTGCTAACCACATTGCCATTTATCCATTCATTGACTTTACATTTACATCAAGTCATATTCAGACAATGCCTAAGAAAAGGAAACGTCAACTACTCGATGCGATTACAAAATATTGTGTGGATATAGGATTGCATCGCACATCCATTTGGACATTTGCCAATGAGAACAGTACCGGATATTCTTCTATGACTAGAGATACTTTTTTGGGATTTGGCTGTTCTGCGACCACTCTTTTGCGCAAACAGTTCAAAATTAATACATTTTCAGTAGAAGAGTACTGCCGTCGAATCGATCAGAATCAGCTTCCAACATCGTTGACACTTCGATTTTCATTGAGACAAAGGATGGTGTACTATTTATTTTGGACTACATACAGCACAAAAATATGCGCAGATGATTTTGAGCATTTTTTTGGAGTCTCACTAAAAAAGATGTATGGGATGGAACTCAATATTGCAAGGTGGTTGGGATTTATCACAGAGCAAAATGGTATCTACAACATGACAATAAAAGGAGCATTTTACTATCATTATTTTGAAAATTTTTATACCTTATCATACATAGACAAAATGTGGGGAATTATGCGCACAGAAGCATTTCCACAGCGTATAGAGCTGTAGGTACATTGAGAGTATACGTATTTGTATGTAACAGTTCAGCCATGCAAAATTGAATATACAAAATGCTGTTGGGAGCTTGCTCGCATAAGGCATTTTGTATATTCAATTTTATAGGGCGGACGCCCGACATGAAATGGGTATGGCTGAATAGTAACATTTGTATTTTGAAGATAAACAAAAAGGCTTGACTTTTAAATCTTACTAGTGTAATATTTATGACAAGCTTTTCTGATTATGTTCAATTTTTTTTGTTGCGAAATCTTACTTATGTAATATTAAAAACAATAACCTAATGTGAACTATAAAATTTCACCCATCCTGATTGGAGTACCCGCTAAGGCGGGCAGATGGGAGTTAGTGTGAAATATAAAATTTCACCATCCTGATTTGTACGCCTGCTGAAGCAGGCAGATGGGAGTTAGTGTGAGAAGAGTTTCTATCTGCCTGTGGCTGTTTCGCAGAGAAACTCTAAGTCTCACACCCTTGATTTGAGTCACAGCAAAGCTGTGACATGGAGGTTAGTGTGAAATTAAAATTTCACCCATCCTGATTTGTACGCCTGC
>CAJUHQ010000102.1 GCA_910586095.1 uncultured Lachnospiraceae bacterium
AAACTTGCCTGCAAGGATAAAACCACAAAAGATACATCTCTAAAGATTAGACATATCGCAGAACCTTAAAGGTTAAGATCATTAATATACAAACATATGTTTTTCATCTTGATTTGAGAGTTCGCAAAACGCAAACATGGAGGTTAGTGTGAAAAAAGTCTGCTATGTAGACTTTTTTCACACAGGAAAAACGCTAAAGGCAGCGTTTTTCATTTCTATTTGAGCCGCCAAAGGCGGCATGGAGGAGTTATATGAATCATAAGGGAACAAAGACTATAGAGACAAATCGATTGACATTGAGGGCTTTTCATTTAAATGATGTAAAAGCTGCTTTTAAAAATTGGACGTCTGATGATCGCGTCACTGAATTTTTACGTTGGCCAACACATACAAATAGTTCAATAACAAAACAAGTGATTACAGACTGGATTGCACAAAATGACAATCCAGAGTTTTATCAATGGGCAATTGTATTAAAGGAAATTGATGAGCCTGTGGGTTCAATCAGTGTTGTGGATAAAAATGAAGCTTTGAATATTCTTCATATTGGATATTGTATAGGAAGTAGATGGTGGCACCAAGGAATTGTAAGTGAAGCTTTTTCTGCAATTATACCTTATTTATTTGAGGAAGTCGGCGCAAATAGAATCGAAGCGCAACACGATCCAAATAATCCACATTCGGGTAGCGTAATGAAAAAATGTGGACTACTGTATGAAGGTACATTGCGACAAGCTGATTTTAGTAACAAAGGCGTTGTGGACGCTTGTATATATAGTTTATTAAAATCTGAATGGAAACAATAAAAAGATCTCCATTTTTGCACATAATCCTTGTTGTGTTCAAGGACTATGTGTTCTATTAGATCTTAGGCGAAGCGATAAAAGAGTTTTCCCAAACACTCTATATTATTTTTACAAGTGCTCTGCAAAGCATTACAAGATCATAGCGAATTCCCTCACGACTTCGCCAACTTCTATTACTCCACTCGTCCTGAGAAACATCATCCCCACCGTATAGCAATGCACCATATTGAAAATTTCTAAATTGTGAAACAGCAATACAGCCCGCTTGTTCCATTTCTACAATCTTTGCACCTTCCGCTTTTCTCTGTACAATTTTATCAGGAGTTTCTCTAAAAATAGCATCTGTTGTCCAAGTTAATCCACGAATGTAACTAACCGAATTGTTATCCAGATACTGTGTAATTTTTTCAGTAATTTTAGTATCTATGTAGATATATCTTGCAGGCTCTATATAATGATATGAAAAACCTTCATCTCTGATTGATCCATCTACCACTATGATCTGTCCTACTTCAATATTTTTATCTAGAACTCCTCCACCACCACAAAACATAACTTTCGTAATGCCCATAGTATTAAATAAATCCAAATTTCCTGCACAGGCTGGACAGCCTACTTGCCCCAATGTAATTAAAATGTCCTCTTCTAAAAATTGATAGAGTAAAACTGGATTTTCACCACTAATCGTTCTTTCAAGTGTAATCTTACCTTCTTTTTCTAGCCTATTTATAACCTCAGGGAAAAAAGTAATAATTAACTTGTCTGTTGTAAACGGTTGCTTTGCAAAAGATGTTGGATTTAATTTTGCATTTTTGTTATCATCAAACTCCAATATTGGATAGTTGTTTTTTATAATCATGCTATTTGCCTTCTTTCTTAAGCCTTAGTATCTGACTTTGTTTTATTAAAATACTATACACCAAAACAACTGATTATGTTATAATCAATTACAATGAAGATTTACCGAATCATTTGAGGCATCTCTATATAAGAAACCACTTTCTGTGTTTTATCTAATTTCCATGATACTGTTTTGCCTAACAATTTATTTAGCGCAATATTAGGAATGTTGACGCCAGACGCAAGGCAACTCAACTGCAATCCTCCAGACATTCTAGTATTTACTTCTAAAAGATAGGGTATTCCTTTTTCCATTCGATATTGAATATTACAGGGAAATTGTAGATTAGTTTTGTCAATAATCTTTTTTGTCATTGATAAAATAGCTTCATCGTACACAATCTGTTCATGGCGTGCTGCTTGTTTGACTCTTGGAATTGCTATCAGTCCTTGCGCTGTGTTCAAACAATCCACACTAATTTCATTTTCTGAAAGGTATGGCATTATTATTATATCTTCAAATGTTTCATAGGATTCTAATATCCGTACTACTTCATCATATGTGATTGTAGCTCCCTGATAACACCGCAATCGTTTCAGCTTGTCAACTTCCTCAATAATCTTTCGAAAACTCCTACCACCTTCATCGCACACAAACTTCATGCAAAGCCGTTCATATCGATTCCTCATGTCATGATAGGACATTTGAAACTGGTTCAAGGTATTGACAACACAATATTCTGGTATTGGAATCTGTTCTTCATCTTCTAAAAAGTGATAGGTTGCGGCCTTGTCGTTGAGCAAATGGATCGTTTCATAGGCATCTAGTAATACTTTCACTCCAATTGCCTCAAATCGTGATCTTTGCTTACCAATCTCAACCATTTTATGGCGTGGCACGAATACATCAACTGCATGCTGGATGCAAAAATCCAGACAATCCTGTATATATGCATCCCCCTCTGCTGCCGAATCCTCATACCACTCATCACATACCTTTTGTATAACAGAATCGCGCTGTCTATTACTTCCTATCACATAAATCTGTTCTTCCAAATCTTTTTTCATCAGCTCAATCAACCAATATGAGGTACTAAACCAATGGTTGAACCAGACTCTTATCATTTTTATAACCCCTTTTCTTACCATGCGCATTTCTATGTCTTCTATATGACGTCATCTCTATCCACAAAGCGCTTATTCGAACATATATTCTGTATATTTTATTGATGATACCCTTTTGAATCATTATTGACATGATTAGCTGCACTTAATACACTTTTATATTTTTATCTTTGTCCATCTTCCTGATTGAAACCGAATCGATGCGAACAAAAAACGTGATATTTGATCGGCTAAAATTCCTATCCATATTCCTGGGATACCCCATCGTAGCACGATCCCACACAAATATGAAAATGCTGTTCGAATCACAGTCACACTAATCGTTGAGGCAATTGCTGTGTAATTTGTATCTCCAGCTCCTCTTAAACATCCCATATAGATCACCTGAGATACTTGAAACAGCACAATCACAATCACGACATGGATAATCTGTACACCATATGCTACAATGTCATCTTCCTCAAAAAACAACCTGTACAATGGCTCTCCCCCGAAGAAATATAATATAGCGAGTGCTATAGAAATACAAAGTCCTATGCGCCTACATGTTTTGCCATACTCCTTTGCCTTAGTAGATGAACCTTCGCCGAGGCTTCTTCCAATCAATGCCACTGCTGCAACCTGCATCCCATCACCAAATGAAAAAGTAAGCCCTAAAATATTCATGCCTACCTGGTGCGCTGCCATCGCATTCGTTCCCATATCTGCCGCCATCATCGCTGTAGACATAAAGCCTATTCGCATCAAAATCTGTTCGATAAACACAGAATACCCAACATGGATAATTCGCTTAAGAGGTTCTAGGGCTGGTTTAATTTTCATTTGAACAAGATAGACAATACTGACAAAATTATCACGTCGAAACAAAGATACAATACTCATCAGACATGCCACAACAGTGCCAAACACAGTGGCTATGGCTGCGCCGTGTATGCCGAGCGCTGGGAAGCCAAAATGTCCGTTAATCAGCAAATAATTGCCAATAATATTGACCACATTGGAGGTTACATTGGTCTTCATAGCTATAACTGTATTTCCCGCCCCGCGTTGCGCCGCATTAATCCCCATTGAAATCACATTAAAAATCATTCCACCCATAATGATTCTAAAATATATGACTGCCGCATTATGAGTATCCTGCGCTGAGCCACAAAACTGTATAATAGGACTTGCAAACACCACACATACTAGAGAAACTACTACTGTTGCTGCGGCTATAAACAAAAGAGCAACCAAAAGAAGCTGATTTGCATCCTTTTTCCTATTTTCTCCGCGTCTTCTTGCAACAAGTGCCGATATTGATACACTGATGGCAATAAAAATTGAAAGTCCCATAAACTTTGGCTGTGTTGTCAGCCCCACTGCTGCTACAGCATAGGAACCAATAGAACTGACCATCAAGGAATCGACCATTCCAGCCAATGCCACAAAAAAAGACTCGCATACCGCAGGCCAAGCCATGCGCAGCGTTTCTTTATAAATACTGCTTTGTTCTCCACTGTTATCCCTGTTCATTCATCCCCACCGTCATCCTTCTAAAACAGAACCTTCTTTTTTCTGTTCTGAAAAGGGCGCTTACAGTGTATCTCACACTGCACTCGCCCCCAATTACTTTTTACACAAGTTGATATTCCATCATCTCATATACGAGTCTTGTCCCTTCTACAATCTCTTCGGGAAGAAGAGCACGCGCAACACATTTTGGCTCTGTGTCATCACCCTCGTTTTTGAGATATGCATAATCACCTTCTATACTACTGACTGTGTAATATATCTTGTCCAGCAACACAATATTCCCCCATTCTTGCTATGTGAAATCGAAAATTTCACTCGTTTTATCCCTCAAGAATAGATTTTACTGTTGCTGCAATCTGATCACATTTACAATTTGCAAAGAAATACTCTTGGAATTTGTCTCCGCTCAATGCGCCTTTGCACAGTTCCTTATCCAACTTAGGAAGGATCTCACACAAATCTGTATGGGTCACTGTCTTTACTTCATCGAGGATTTTCTTATTTCTCTGTTCTGGTACTACACGTTCCTTTGGATATCCGCCTCCGCCTGGTGCACAGAATAATTTTTCAAAAATATATTCTAAGTTTAACTCGCCTCCCCAGCCAAAGTTCTCTGCAAAGGGAAGTGCCACGCAATTTCCATCATTGACCTGAGAAAACAGATAAGCGTCGAGTGGTGATTCAATATGACCACACAATACTTTTGGAAAAGCATTGCATGCAAGCATCGCACCCTCTCCTGTACCGCATCCTGTAATAACAAAATCTGCCGCTCCTGAATTCAAAAGCACTGCTGCCAAAATACCATTCTGTACATATGTAAGTTGATGTGTATCCTCCGCAGAATACATTCCATAATTGAACACCTCATGTCCCATTGGTTCCACTACCTTTTTGAGCGTTTCACAGATAAGAGAATTCTTTGCCGCCTGGCTATTTTCATTGATAAGTGCAATCTTCATTTTATTTTTCATCCTTTCTATACAATTTATACATTTTTGCTATACCCAACGACACATTTTAAATAACATTACTATTTTTTACTGCACCCTTAGGCATAATCCCTAACTAGTACCATAGTTATAGTATACCTCAATCAGTTGCAATTTACTACCTTTTTCCACAAAAATTTTTGTTTGATATCGTACAATTTAAATCGATCATACGTTTTGTTTTTTACTAATTTAGCCTCTATCTTCCTATTATTAACAAAAAGAGTAGAAATTTTATGATTTTTTTGTTAAAACCATACATTTATATTGCTTTCATAGCCCATTTGAGCTATAGTTAAACTGTAAACATCTTTTACTAGTTGTTTACTTTGACAGGAGCGGGGCCTGTCGCCAAATACTCCTATTTAACAGCAAGGAGGCGAAAGTAATTTGATTGTCAAAAGGAAAGAACTACAAAGTGAGATTTTAAAAGAAATGAACAGCGAAGGTGTATATGAGCCCCCTCGATCTTTCTCATTTATAACACCTTCAAAACTGGAACGTATCCCTCAGGAAGAATATGACCAGTTGGTTGAACCCTACCGCGAGGCCCTCACACGGCTTGAAGTCCGTATGAATGGGCTGAATGAGGATTACCGAAAAAAGTACCGTGATTACCCCATACATAATATACAGGCACGTATCAAGAGCAGAAAGAGCATCGAGAAAAAACTTGTCTCAAGAACCTTGCCTGTCACAGCATACACAGCAAAGGACAATTTGACTGATATAGCAGGCATCCGCGTGATTTGCTACTTTGTGGAGGACATTTTCAGTATCCTCGCTCTTGTGAAGACGCAGAATGACCTGCTTATCTTGAAAGAGAGCGATTACATTCACTACCCAAAGTCTAGTGGTTACAAAAGTTACCATATGGTACTAGGCATCCCTGTCTACCGCATTGAAGGCATGCAATATTATCCTGTGGAAATACAATTCCGCACGCTCGCTATGGATTTATGGGCAAGTATGGAACATCGAATATGCTATAAGGGTGAAACGCCGGATGAGATCACTGATGCATTTCAAAACTATTCAACAGAACTTTCAGAAATGGAACAACGCATGAAACATTTACTAGACGAAATCAGAAAAAACAACCCGCAAGAGCCTATGCAATAAAATCGGGTAGGATTACTCTCCTACCCGATTTTTTATTTCTATTTGAATCGTGCACTCTGCTATAAATTGATAATTTGCCTCTAGCTCATAGTTAATATGTACTCTCATAGCATTTTGATCTTCTTCAATACATATTCTTTTCGTGTCAAACGCAACTAGAATATTTCCAAATGGAGTCCCATAGTCTGTCATTGTCTTTTTGCCTTCTGCAAACAGCATTTGCACATTGATAGGCCCTTTTTTAGTCAAAGAAAATTCTCTATCCTTAAACTTAATTCTATTTATAATAGGTTCGCTGCACTCCTCTAAAAGCTCCTCATACAACACAAAATGTGTTCCATTTTTATAATAATATTCTCCTGGACATATGGTCTGTATGGAATCAAGTTCTTCATCTGTAGCTGCTTCCTCCACTTCCCTTTCAGAAAACTGAAGTCCTTGTATAGATACCAACACCTCTTTTGTCAACTTTGCTTACCTCCTGCATGCCAAAGCCATCAAGCTATTACTGTAAAAGTCTCGATCTTCAATCAGGACTGCGCACTTGCTGCGCTGTCCGTACACGCGCCATGCAACTTGTTGCATGTGTGCATCAGGTTTCTATACGCCCACTTTTATGGATGGTGGTGCAGTTACGGCTGCATGGGCGTTTTGAATATGTATGAAGTTCGCAGTATCATGCGAATTTCTCTTTTTAAATCTGAAGAACGATTACAAGAATAAATCCAATAAAGCAATTTTGTATTTTATAGTCACCTCTGTATTCTCATCGGTATCCCCGTAAAAATAAGATTCCATAAAACGCTCTGCCTCTTCCTGTGTCAACTCTTTTCCATCTTCTCCAACAATACAGCCTTCTCCAATCTTAATAAAAATCTCTGGACTGAGCGCTCCTATCCAAATCACTACTCCCAAAAACACGACCATCTTTTTGAACCAACTCTTGCCCGCTGTCAATAGCCCATATATAGAATGATTTGTCCACTGTTTCGCCTGTGTTTTTTTATGCATATGTCATACCCTCCTGCCTACTTTTTCCAAGTCCTATACTACAAAACTTGTCTTTACAGGTAAGTATAAACATTTTTACAATCTCTATACAATGCATGTTGAATTTTACAATCTTTTCAAAAAATAGCACACTTTACAGATACATTGATTCATATATGTTCGCTTTTTTATGATTGTTTTGCGGCTTCTCTCATTTTCTTGTAAATAGCATCCAACACATTATTTTTTCTTTATGATTATATTCCTATAGCCATTTATTGGGAATCTGCCGATTTTTCAAGACAAAGTTGCCGAATAATTGCCTCCTCCTGATTGTTAATGTGCTTTCTCACCACTTCTGCTGCTGATTTTTTATCTTTTTTGACAATACTTTGATACATCTGCTCATGCTCTTTTCCCAACATCTCGTGTGAAGTAGCATCCTTTAAATATTCAAATCGATATCTATACATTTGTTCTGATAAATTACTCACAAGCTGTATCAGACGTACATTTCTTGTAGAACACACAATAATATCATGAAATGCAACATCTGCTTCTGCTATTTTTCGTGTATCTTCTGTCTTTGCTGCCATGCTAAAACTTTCACATGCTGTCAATAGCTTTCCTAATTCTTCCTGTCCCATACGCTCACAGGCCAGTTCTATGGCAAGTACATCCAATGCACACCTTACTTCCATAACATCCTTTAAACTCTGGAGAGTAATCTGTGCAACTTCGGCTCCGCGTCTTGGTATCATAATAACCAATCCTTCCAGCTCTAGTTTTCGGATTGCCTCTCTGATTGGAGTTCGACTAACTCCAAGCTTATTTGCTAGATGCATTTCCATAAGTCGTTCTCCTGGTTTTAATCTTCCTGTCAATATCTCCTGCCTTAGTGTATTGAATACTACATCCCTAAGCGGTAAATACTCTTCATTGTCTATTCTGCCCATACTCATGCCCCCGCTTTACCATCTTTATCATGAACTTTGTGTCTGTTCAGCCAATGTCGCCTTTTGTGTCATTATAAAATTCTGTCACTTGAACCTGTGCTTTTATTTTTGTCTCATCAAACATCTGCCTTATTGCCGTCTCTGCTGCTTTTGCTGTTTCTTTTTTTGTAAAGATGCCAAAAACACTTGGCCCACTTCCACTCATAACAGCATTCACTGCCCCCCTTTCAAGCATCCTACTTTTAATCTTCATTATAATAGGATATTTTTTCGCTGTCACTGTCTCCATCACATTCTCCATATGCTGTGCAATACCTGCAAGATTTTCTTGTTGTAGCGCTTTTACTAGACCATCAATGTCTGGATGTCTTTTCAACTTATCAATATGAAGATTCTCATATACCCACTTTGTAGCTACCATAATATCTGGCTTTACCACCAACAAAGCCGCATGTGGAGGTGCTGGGAGTGGCGTTAGCTTCTCTCCAATTCCTTCTGCGAGCGCAGTGCCTCCCAACACGCAAAACGGAATATCTGCTCCAAGTTGTACTGCCTGCTCCATCAACTGTTCTCTACTGCGCGAAAGACCAAACAATTCATTCATAGCAATCATTGTCGTTGCCGCATCAGTACTACCACCGGCCATTCCTGCGGCTACAGGTATATTTTTTTTGAGGTGTATCTCTATTCCTTCCTGTATAGAATATTGTTCCTTCATAAGCTTTGCTGCACGAAAGATCAAATTATTTTCCAAATCCCCTAGATAATCTTTACTGTCTACTTGCAATATAATATCTGGATCTCTTCTTTTACAAAATTCTAACTCATCATAAATATTGACTGTCTGCATTACTGTTCTAATCTCATGATATCCATTTTCAAGACGTCTACAGACATCCAATGCCAAATTCACTTTTGCCCGCGCCTTATATTGTAGCAGTTGCATCTGGCTAGTCCCCCTTGTATTTTTTTTCGTACAATTTTATTTATTATATAAAAAAACGTGCGGTTCGTCAACCTATTACCCATGCACTTTTAGCACTGTAGCAACGGTTTTGTCATTGCTTTTTCTGTTATAGTGTTGATTTCATTTTGTACTTATCTTCATCATACTCTTTACTAAGTTGTGTTTTTCCTATAAAATAAAAAAGAGATTGTTTTCGATCTCTACAATGATTATACCTTCTAACAAAGAAGGACCCTGTAAAGCATTATGAAAAGGAGAATTTTATTATGGCACAAAATCCTGTCATCACAATTGAAATGGAAAATGGAGAACGTATCAAAGCAGAATTATATCCTGAAATTGCCCCTAACACTGTCAATAATTTTGTCAGTCTAGTAAAAAAGGGCTTCTATGATGGATTGATTTTTCATCGAGTAATCAAGAATTTTATGATACAAGGTGGATGTCCTGATGGAACTGGTATGGGAGATCCAGGATATTCTATACCAGGAGAATTTTCGCAAAATGGATTTGAGAATCCTTTGAAGCACACACAAGGCGTACTTTCTATGGCACGAAGCCAGATGCCAGATTCCGCAGGCAGCCAATTCTTCATTATGCACAAGACAAGCCCGCATTTAGATGGCGCTTATGCGGCGTTTGGAAAGGTCATAGAAGGTATGGAAGTGGTGAACCGCATTGCTGAAACAGCTACCGATTATTCCAACAGACCCCTTGAAAATCAAGTAATGCAGCGTGTTATCGTCGATACTTTCGGTGTAGAATACCCAGAACCGGAGAGGCTCTAAGCAGTTTCTCAAAAAAGTATTATTCGGTACTGTTCAGTACGGTTTTTATAAAATTTGTTGTCAAAATTGTTGTCAATTTTTATCTTGAAGAACAGCGTCAGACACTCCCTTGAAGATATTAAATTGCAATGTTAAAAGATTTTCAGGTTTTTGGACAGTTCGTCCAATGCTTGCTTTTTCTTTTCCTCCGTAGCTTTGGCATATATATCCATCGTTATGGAGATGTTTGCATGACCCATTATCTCCTGAATTACCTTGATGTTCGTTTCATTTTCGCAAAACCGTGTGCAAAACGTATGGCGAAAAACGTGGCAACTGAAATGAGGGATGATAATGGGTTGTCTGTTTTCTTCCTGAGCCTTTTGCTCCTCCTCTTTGTTGCACCATCTTGTTATTGTGTCGATTTCTCTGTTAATTGCCTCCGGGGAGCGCAGCCTGCCCTCCTCATTCACAAATATGAATCCAGTCATGCCGCTTATTGTAGGAGTGGGGAAACCTCTTTCCTGCTGTACCTTATATTCCGCTTTTAAAGCATCAATACCTGATCAATCATGGGAATATCTCTAATGCCTGCCTTTGTTTTTGGCTCCGTAATCATCCATTGTGCTTTATCGTCTGTTCCCGGACGATATTTAGCAGCGTGAGTAATATGAATAATGCGATTTTCAAAATCTACATCATCCCACCGCAGTCCTAACGCTTCCCCCATACGGCAGCCTGTGCCAAGATAAAAAGTGAACAGCGGTACATACTTCACATGAACAGGATCATTAGCAGTAAAATTCATAAATCTTTGCTGTTGCGCCATTGTCAAAGGGGCTTTTGTTTCTCGTGAATACCCTGTTTTTTTCTTTACTTGCGCCATAATCCCATGTGTCGGGTTCTGCCGGATAATTTCATCTTTAATCGCCATCTCAAATACAGAATGAAGAACAATATGGATATACTCAACAGTACGGACTTTAAGCTGTTTTTCCTCAATCAGATAGAAATAAAAGTGAACCATATCCGCATATCTAAGGTCTATCAGCTTTTTCTTCCCCATCATTTCTCCTACATAATGCCAATAAAGATATTTGTATGTATGAAATGTATTAGGACGCAAATCGTATTTCGTAGCAATGTAGCGCTCAAACATCTTATTCAGTGTAATATTACGTGCTTTTGCCGAATCAATTCCGTCAAACTGATCTTTCATTAACTCCTGTTCTTTCTTTCGGAGTTCAGCTAAATCATTTGCATAAACGCTTCTACGTTTCCCATACACATCCGTATATGTATAAACATATCTTTTGTCAGATGCACGTTGACATTCCCCTTTCCAAAGCGCTCTCCCTTTAAGGTCTTTTCTTGCTTTTGCCATGCTTCTCCTTCCTAATCTTCAAGAAAGAGAGTTTGCAAGTCAGAGTCCGGCTTTCTGATATTGTTGGTATAACAAATCCAAGCCTTTCTCAATAGCTTCTGTTTGGGTCAAATTATGTTCAGAGGCAAATCGTTTCAGTTTCTCATAATCTTCCTCTTTCATTCGGAAGCCTGCCGAAACCTTTCTTGGGGATGCAACTTTTGGTCTCCCCATTTTTGCCATTGAATTTTTACCTCCTTCCTGTTTTCCCCTATTATACTAATTGCAGAACAAAAAGTCAACATTTTTGTTCTGCAATTAGTAATTTGTATTTTGTTTTTGCAAACTCACTTCCCATACTACTCTCTATTGCTCATACGAAAAGTTTCTAAATATTCCTCGAATATATCACAGTTCACTAACACCATTTTACCAATTTTATATTTTGCACCTGCTTCTTCAGCCAAATTTTCAAAACTACTCTGGCTCATATCGTAAAGCTCTGCTCCTGTTTTGTATCTTACAAAGCGTTTTCTTCCATATTTCTCTTTCACTACATTTATTACTTCAACCTTTTTCAAATTACCTGCGTTTTTCATAATCCTCCTTTCACGGTATTATCTACCAATAAAAAAACAGGTTGTAAAAATTCCTATCCTTTTATCCGCAGACAATAGCTTTTCTTTCAAAAAAACACATACGAGTGACAGTTCATTACACTGTCCACATCGGTATCGCACCGTCATTCTATGTTGACCGGAAAACCCGGAAGTATCATTATCAAAGATATGCCTCATTGCCTCATGTAACTGCTACACTTTTTGCCAGACATTCATCGCTCACTGCCTTAGCTTCAATACCAGATTTCAATATTCCCTCGCATACACTTCCATTCAAAAATGAAAGCAGGCAGCTCTTGGCGTGTCCGCATAGCGGCTCCGCACATCCCACACGTCCCGTATGTATTTGCATATTCAATTTTCAAGGTTCAATCCGGCAGAAACCTTCCTGCCTGTTTTGGATAAAATCATTTCTGGACTTGTCAGCCCAAAAAGCACATAAGCACTCT
>CAJUHQ010000103.1:0-6097 GCA_910586095.1 uncultured Lachnospiraceae bacterium
AATTACAAACAAGATTTCGTGCGTATGATGGATGATGTATACAAAAAAAGCCAATCCATCATGTATGTTGGTGACAAAGAAAACGCAAATACGGATTCTGCACTTGTATCTACAAAGAGAAGCTTAATCTTTAATCAATTTAACAAGGAACTATATCAAAAATTTTTTATGACCACCGAAGAAATACAAGCTTGCAGAGATGGCTATATTTATGTTCATGATATGTCAGCACGCCGCGATACAATGAACTGCTGCCTATTTGATGTACAAAAAGTGCTTTCTGGTGGTTTTGAAATGGGAAATATCTGGTATAATGAGCCTAAATCTCTAGATGTTGCATTTGATGTGATTGGCGATATTGTTCTAAGTGCTGCAAGTCAGCAGTATGGTGGCTTTACTGTGCCAGAAGTGGACAAGATTCTTGCTCCCTATGCTGAAAAAACCTATAAATCGGCATATGAAAAATATATAAAACTTGGTGTACCCGAAGAAAAGGCAAACGAAGTAGCGCTGTCTGATGTTGAGCGTGAGTTTGAACAGGGATTCCAAGGTTGGGAGTACAAGTTTAACACGGTTGCCAGCAGCCGCGGAGATTATCCATTTATCACAGTAACCGCCGGCATTGGCACGGATCGTTTTGCTAAAATGGCTACTGTACAAATGTTGAACGTTCGGCGTAATGGTCAGGGAAAAAAGGATTGCAAAAAACCTGTTTTATTTCCTAAAATTGTCTTTTTATATGATGAGGCATTACATGGACCTGGAAAACCCCTTGAAGATGTGTTTGAAGCTGGTGTAAGGTGCTCTGCCAAAACCATGTATCCAGATTGGTTAAGCTTGACAGGAAAAGGATACATTGCAAGCATGTACAAGCAATACAAAAAGGTAATCTCTCCTATGGGATGCCGTGCATTTTTATCTCCGTGGTATGAACGAGGTGGCATGCATCCTGCTGATGAAAAAGATACTCCAATCTTTGTGGGACGATTTAATATTGGTGCTGTTTCGTTGCATCTACCTATGATACTGGCAAAAGCAAAGCAGGAGAGCAGAGACTTTTATGAAGTACTTGACTACTATCTCAATCTGATACGGCAACTTCATATTAGAACTTATGCTTATCTAGGAAATATGCGTGCATCCACCAATCCTTTAGCTTATTGTGAAGGCGGTTTTTTAGGCGGAAACCTTAAGCTTTCCGACAAGATCAAACCGCTGTTAAAAAGTGCTACAGCTTCCTTTGGTATCACTGCCTTTAATGAACTTCAAATGCTTTATAATGGCAAATCACTTGTAGAGGATGGTGCCTTCGCAGTGGAGGTTCTAGAATACATCAATAAAGAAGTGAATCGCTTTAAAGAAGAGGATGGTAATCTCTATGCTATATATGGCACTCCTGCAGAAAACCTTTGTGGACTTCAGGTAAAACAATTTCGTGCCAAGTATGGTATTATAGAAGGTGTATCTGACAGAGAATATGTAAGCAATAGTTTTCATTGTCATGTGACTGAAGATATTACCCCTATTGAAAAGCAGAATTTAGAATATCGGTTTTGGGAACTCTCTAATGGCGGGAAAATCCAATATGTAAAATATCCAATTGACTATAATATTTCTGCAATCAAAACTCTTGTTCGCCGTGCTATGGAGATGGGATTTTACGAGGGAGTAAATCTATCTCTCGCCTACTGTGATGATTGTGGACATCAAGAATTGGAGATGGATGTTTGCCCGCAATGCGGAAGCAAGAATCTGACAAAGATTGATCGCATGAATGGATATCTATCCTATTCTCGCGTACATGGTGATACTAGACTAAATGATGCCAAAATGGCAGAGATTGCAGAACGTAAAAGTATGTAAAATTAAGCATTTTTTATGTTATTTCATTTTTGTTGGATGGAGTGAGAATAGTGTGAAAAATAGTTCTAAGGCAGCAAAAGACACTACCTAAGAACTATTAAGTCTGCATAGCAGACTTTTTTCACACAGGAAAAACGCAAAAAACTGCGTTTTTCATTTCTATTTGAGCCGCCAAAGGCGGCATGGGGGATTTATATGAGATACCATAATATTACAAAAGATGATATGTTAAACGGAGATGGATTGCGAGTCGTTTTATGGGTAGCGGGTTGTGAACATTGTTGTGAAGGATGCCAGAATCCTATGACATGGGACCCCGACGGCGGACTGCTGTTTGATGAAACGGCGAAGGCAGAACTCTGGAATCAACTAAAAAAACCATATATAGAGGGAATAACTTTTTCGGGTGGTGATCCATTTCATCGCGCAAACCGTGAGGAGATCAGATTACTTGCCACTGAGATTAAGAAAACATTTCCTGATAAAACTATATGGCTTTATACTGGCGATGTATGGGAAAATATCGTCAATCATCCTCTTCTCAACTATATTGATGTGTTAGTGGATGGAGAATTTATACAAGACAAAAGAGATGTAACACTTTTGTGGAAGGGCAGTAGCAATCAACGAGTAATTGACGTACAAGCAACACTAGCTCAGGACAATAAACAAATTCCTATATTATATTGCAACGACTATGATGATATTCCTATGGGAAGAGAAACAGTAGGTACACACATGTCAAACAAAACATCTGTTCATGCAGATGTAGCATATCTTCCAAAGAAAAACGCCTGTGATGCATAATAAGAATATTAGGAAGCATTAAACGCCGCTTTTATGGCATATGGAGGTTTTTGTGACAATTAAGATAAAATATTTTACCGATAAAATACAGAAATTGCAAAAAATTACAAATGGAAATTGGATTGATCTGCGCGTAGCAGAAGATGTAGAACTAAAAAAGGGAGAATTTAAGCTGATCCCACTAGGAATCGCTATAGAAATTCCGCAGGGATACGAAGCACATGTTGTTCCTAGAAGCTCTACATTCAAGAATTTTGGACTTATACAGGTGAACCATCAAGGCATAATAGATGGTCCTGACCGCGAGACAGGAGAGGGCGGATATTGTGGAAATGACGACCAATGGTTTGCGCCAATGTACGCTATGCGCGATACTCAAGTACACATAAATGACCGCATCTGCCAATTTAGAATTATGGAACAGCAACCCGATATTGTATTCGAGGAAGTCACACAACTTTCTAGAAAAAATCGTGGTGGATTTGGTACTACTGGAAAGAATTAATTTAAACAACAACAGATTTTCATCGTTTTATATTGAAAGTCTGTTGTTGTTTTATGTATATGGACACCCATAAAAAAGAGAAATTATGTTAGTAAAGCTGATGAGTGTCCCAAACGCGAATAGAAAAGTTTTTTGACAAAATAAAATGATAATTTATTTATCAAACTCGGGATTAAACGCATAAAAATTGCGTGAGTCAAGATTCTCCTGTACAATACGCAATGCTTCACCGAAACGCTGGAAGTGTACCACCTCTCTAGCACGTAAAAAGCGAATAGGCTCCGCTACATCTGGATCTTTTACAAGCCGCAAAATATTGTCATACGTAGTACGCGCTTTTTGTTCTGCTGCCATATCCTCTACTAAGTCTGTAATTGCATCCCCTTTAGACTGAAATTCGCAGGCATTGAAGGGAATCCCGCCAGCCGCTTGTGGCCATAGCGCCAATGTGTGATCGACATAGTACTTGTCAAACCCAGACTCCTTGAGTTCTTCTGGTGTCAGATTTCTAGTTAACTGATAGACAATCGCACAAATCATCTCAAAATGTGCAAGCTCTTCAGTACCGATATCTGTAAGTACCCCTGCTACAGTATTGTATGGCATTGTATATCTCTGCGCTAGATAACGCATTGAAGCAGACAGTTCTCCATCGGGGCCGCCATATTGAGTGATAATAATCTGCGCAATCTTAGGGTTTGTCTGGGTAATCTTTACTGGAAACTCCAACCTTTTCTCATAATTCCACATTAATAATAGCCTCCTTCCCAAGGCCAATCTTGTGTGGCCCATTTCCATTCTCTGTTATCCATGTCAACACAACTAAGAACAAGCGGTCCAAATTTTTCAGTAAATTCCTTTACAAGACTACTTTTGATCTGACTATACTGTCTGAATGTTTCCATTGCTTGCTGGTCATAGGGATGTGTGTCAAGATATAAATTCAGCTCTACTAGCACAAAATCTGCCTTTCCAATATCATTCAAAAGCCTTCTTCTTTCAGAATTGTCTACACATGTATGAAATCCTGTATTCATCATTTGATTCTCCTCCCTAAAAACGGTTTGTTTAGCTCAGGAAAAATTGTGCCTATCTTGTATGCTTCCTCAATATTTTCGTACATATTGCAGTTTCTCTGCCAAGGTACATACGCCATTGCGATAGGAAACTGTTCCATATATGACATCGTAGGGTTCCATTCTTGCATTATAAATACCCACTCCTTTCTCAACCTGCAAATGATAAGTGTATGCATCACATACTATCTACACAAATTTGCATGTTTCTTGTTCTTTTTACATAGTTATTATCATATTATGTATGATGGAAAATTTTGTTACCATTTTGGCTTCTTTGAATTTTTAAAGTCACTTAAAAATACATAAAAATTGTATTTTTGAATATACTGTACCCCATATCCTATTAAAAATTGTAATGAGCTCTAAAATTATTTTTTCAAAAATATAAAATAGAGCACTATAAGCAATATAGAAGGGCCACATCATAGAGTGAACTTAAAAAGTTCACACTCAAATTTGTGCTTGAACGCCCAAATTCACAGACTGAGAAAGGAGCATGGTTATTAGTATGTATCAGAGTTTTGAAGAAAACAAGAACTATATGAATGATCTTCTTCATGTAGATAAAAGTTTTGATATTGTCAGCAGAGAGGTGTTGATTGGAGATAAAAATGCTGTATTTTATTTTGTGGATGGTTTTTGTAAAGATGATCTTATGCAAAAATTGCTCCAATTTATTATGGGCCTTAAAGCAGAAGATATACCTCAAACTGCCAAAGATTTAAATAAACTTATGCCTTATGTCGAAGTTGATGTGTCAACCGACTTTAATGAGATCGCTAAAAATATTCTTTGTGGTGTATTTGCTATTTTCATTGAAGGTTTTGACGAATGTATTTTGATTGACTCACGCACATACCCAGCGCGTGGTGTCTCAGAGCCAGACAAGGACAAAGTACTGCGTGGTTCCAAAGATGGGTTTGTCGAAACAGTTGTGTTTAATACAGCCTTGATACGACGCCGTATCAGAAGCACCGATTTGCATATGGAAATGTTGAGCGCTGGAAAAGCATCCAAGACAGATATTGTACTTTGTTATATGGACAGCCGTGTTGACAAAGATTTCTTAAAAAAAATTCGTGATCGTATTCACGATATTAAAGTAGATGCATTGACTCTAAACCAGGAAAGTCTTGCTGAATGTCTATATACTTCAAAATGGTACAATCCCTTCCCAAAATTTAAGTATACAGAACGTCCAGATACAGCAGCAGCACAGATTTTAGAAGGTAACATTATCATATTAGTGGACAACTCCCCATCCGCTATGATACTTCCAATTAGTGTGCTTGATATGGTACAAGAGGCAGATGATTATTATTTCCCTCCTGTTACAGGATCTTATCTGAGACTTTCTAGGTTTCTAATTTTAATTTTGACTTATTTCATCACACCCACTTTTTTACTAATGATGCAAAATCCAGATTGGATTCCATCCGCTTTTAAGTTTATCACGGTAAAGGAAGATGTCAATGTACCTTTAATCTGGCAGTTTTTAATCTTGGAATTAGCAATTGATGGACTGCGACTCGCAGCAGTCAATACACCCAATATGCTTTCGACTCCGCTAAGCGTTATGGCAGCACTGATTCTCGGTGAATTTTCTGTCAAAAGCGGTTGGTTTAACGCTGAAGTGATGTTATATATGGCTTTTGTGGCCATTGCTAACTATACACACCCCAGTTATGAGCTAGGATATGCGATCAAATTCTTCCGCATTATCAACCTAATTTTGACATCTCTCTTTCAAATTTGGGGATATATTGCTGGTGTCATCCTATTTTTTGCGGCGATTGTCACAAACAAGATGGTGTCTGGACAGAGTTATCTATACCCATTAATC
>CAJUHQ010000103.1:6107-12503 GCA_910586095.1 uncultured Lachnospiraceae bacterium
CATTTAATTTCAAAAGATTAAGTCATGCACTGTTTAGATATCGGTTGCCTGACTCTAGAGAATAAAGAAACTTTTGATATCTCAAGATTCGTTTTACCTATTATAAACAATCTTGGGATATTTTTAATTTTATACATATATAACTGCAACTAAAACACCATATTTCCCTCTTATTAAATAGATACATACAAACCATTTTATAAAATTTAATAGGAGGACATATAAAAATGATGAATATCCTTATTCAAACCATTGCCAATGTATCTCATTTCTTGAAACAAAAAGTATTGTTTTTATCTATTTGTGTATTTTTTATAATCTCTCTAACAGGATGTAGAACAGAGCAAATACAATTTTCTGTTCGAGATTCCTTAGTCTTAGAATCCACATTATCAGAAGAACCCCAATTGGAAATTCCATTAGAAACAGATAGTTCCACTCAAGAATCTAAACATGATACAATTGAGCCAACTATTGCCATGATTATGGTTAATGGCACTCTTTATTATGATACTGGCAAAGAGAGTAGTATAACAGCACGTTGTGGTGTTATGGATGGACAAATTATTTCCACTGTTTCCGAAGACGAAACTCCAACCCAAGACGGACAGAGCAATTTTGGATATGTTGGATGTAATTATCAATATGGATTATCGGGAACAATTGAAGTGTATATGGACGATACATGGCGCGTATTTGAACAAAAAACAGATAATACTACCTCAACCAAACAGGTAGAAATGCAAGTGATAACATATACAGATGGTATTGTGACTCTTTTTATTGAAAATCATAGCGAACAGGAATATATTTATGGAGAAAACTTCAGTTTAGAAAAAGAAAATCATGTAGGAGAGTGGGAAACAGTTTTGTGGCCAGATGGCTATGCATGGCACGATATTGCATATGTACTCCCTGCTTTTGATAGTTGTGAAATAGAACATAACTTATCAATCTTTGGAACACTTCCATCTGGTAATTATCGAATAGTGAAAGATGAATTGTCGGCAGAATTTATAATTTCTGATTAAATAGATCTCATAATTTTAGCTATCTTTTTGTTCGTAAACACATATCAAAATGCGTAACAGTTCAGCCATGCAAAATTGAATATACAAAATGCTGTTGGGAGCTTGCTCGCATAAGGCATTTTGTATATTCGATTTTATAGGGCGCCCGACATGAAATGGGTATGGCTGAATAGTAGCCAATATACAAACAAATTTTCGATCATGACTTGACGTTCTAATAGCTTTATGCTATTATTATTGCAGTGACATCAAGAACGACATTTATATGTAACTTGCTATTTTGTCAGTACACACGACCATCTATGTCACAAAATGTTATAAGGAAAAAAGTTTGAAAGTAAACTTTCAAACTATTGATTGGTATGCGTACTAGGGCACGTAGGGGGGATAAACAATGTTAGATTTCAAGCGGTTACAAAGAGATGCAGACCAAGGTGTATTGCCAGCGCTCATATTTTTAGGCGATATCTATTTAAATGGATACGAAGAAGACAATATTGAGCCCGATTTGCAGCAAGCAATCAAATACTATACAAAAGCGGTTGAGGGTGGTTCAGAAGATGCTATGTTAAATCTTGGATATATATATTGTTCCAATAAATACATGGAACCTGACTATACAACGGGTATCGCTTACTATGAACAAGCAGCAGCACTTGGAAACACGACTGCACTCGGCAATATAGGGATGTGTTATTGTAATGGTTATGGTGTGGAGAAGGATGAAAAGAAAGGTTTTACTTATTTTATGAAAGCCGCCGAAGGTGGGCATCCTATGGCTATGAACCAAATCTCTGATATGTATCGCGAAGGAATAGGCGTAGAGCCTGATGCAAAACAAGCTGCCTATTGGTATCAAAGAGCACAAGAGCAGAAGGAACTTGATGAAAAAAACGAAAAAGAACAGTCTGAGAATAATAGCCAAAATACTGAATCCTCATTTCAAACAAGGTTTGAACAAAATCTCAAGTTTATTAGCAAAGACAGCATGGATACAACTTTTGCGAGGCAGATCTTTGATGAGAACGGTAATCTTCGCCAATTTACTCTAGGGGAATGTATGTTTCCAACAGGAAAACTTCTTACAGCCGATCCATTATATTATTTGCGCGATCCGAAATCTGTTTGTATCAAGGAAAAGACAATTGCTCCTGGTAGTTATCCTGTACAACTTTCCATTATGGACTCTGATATAGCAGGCTTACGAATCGTAGGAGCCAGGCTTAAAGTCAGCACAGAAGATGCTGAAAAATATGTACTTGCCAATGGCCTCGTCGAAAAAGATGGCAAGATGAAGTCAACGTTTGCAGGTTTTCCTGTCGAATGTGGTATGGCATGTTTTTGTGATGAGCAAGCTGCTCAAAGTTACTGGAAATTCTTATCAGATTGGTACAATAAACACCAAGACGGAAATATTTATACCGATTATTTTGCAGAACTTTTTGCACAGAGCTATAAAAATCAACCCGATTACCAGCGCGAGGGTGGTGATTTACTTTTATGGACTAATCCTTTAGATAACTCACAGATTGCAATGTTTGCGTCTGGATTAGGTGATGGTTATTACACAGACTACTGGGGACTTGATGCTGCTGGTGAAATCTGTGAACTCATTGTTATATTCCTAAATCCTGAGTTGTTCTAATAAAATAATAAAAACGGTTGCTCTATACATATTTTTCTTAATCCAATAATATTGAATTTTCAAACATTATTGGATTTTTCTATGTGGAGGCAGCTTTTAAAAAAGCCATTAGCCAAAAAGAGATTATTCATTTTGGTGTTGAAATCATCAAAAAATATATATAGAAAGAAAGGAAAAATAAACTTATGCGATTTGAATTTGACAAAACTCATTGGCCAACTCTAGAAGATGGAGAGAAGGACTGTTTTCTTCTCACAAATGGTCTTGGCGGCTATTGTAGCTTGTCCCTGATTGGGGCAGCCGCACGCGGCGATCACGCATTATTTATGGAAGCGCGAAGAGCACCGAATGTCAGATGGCATATGATTACAAATATGCTAGAAAAGCTTACAATAGAAGATCAAACATATATTTTATCTTCACAACGCATGAAATCAGATAATCCATACATGGGCTTTCTTTATCTAAATAAATTTGTGTATGACGATTTAGACCCATATGCTCCCTTCTGGGAATTTGAAGTAGAGGATATACAAATTAAAAAAAGTATTGTGATGGTGCATGAAGAAAATACAGTAGCACTTCAATACGAAATTGTAAATCCAAACAAAAGGTCAGTGTCCTTAGAGATCACTCCGCTCATACGATTTACTTCCAAAAAAGAGGATTCAAATACGGTTTTAGACACACAGCAAATACAAATTGAATCTTTACCAGCACCTTTTACTCATTCCGCACAACCAACTTTTTACAAAATAGCAGATGACACAAATCATGTATATATCACAACGAATGCTGCCTTATCAAAGCAATCTCCTCATCTTTTTGGAGAAATGTATTTCTCACAAGATGAGCGTGATGGGCGCAATGCTTACGGAAATGCCTTAGTTAATCATTGTCTTTCTTATAATAGTACGATAAAAGACGAGCCTGACACAAAAGATACTCTTTATATAATCATTAGCACGAAACCTTATCCATATACGAAGGACATCTACAATCAATTGGCTCAAAACGAATTATCACGTAGAAAAGAATTACTACAACAATGCAAAGTACAAACGGAACTTGGCAGACAACTTGTACTGAGTTCTGATGCCTATATTGTAAATCGTGATTCGACCAACGGAAAGAGTATTATAGCAGGTTATCCATTCTTTGAGGATTGGGGAAGAGATACTATGATTTCCCTTGCAGGTACTACTATGGTAACTGGACGTTTTGCAGAGTGTAAAAGCATATTAAAAACATTTGCAAAGTATGTAAAAAATGGACTTCTTCCAAACCTTTTCCCTGAAGGAGGCGAGAATCCTATGTATAACTCTGCAGATGCGCCGCTGCTTTTTGTCAATTCTGTATATGAATACATGGAATACTCTGGCGATTATGCTTTTAAAGATGAAATTTTACCTGTATTAAAACAAATTATAAGCAGCTATCAAAATGGTACTGATTTTCATATTAAGATGGATACAGATGGGCTAATTATGGCAGGAGAGGACCTAGAACAGCTCACATGGATGGATGTGCGTGTAGGAGATTTTCTGCCAACCCCACGACATGGCAAGCCTGTAGAAATCAATGCATATTGGTATAGTGCATTGATGATTATGGAAAAACTCACAGGTGATTCTTCTTATAAAACATTAGCTGACAAGGTACAACATTCTTTCTGTGAAAAGTTTTGGAATGAAAATGAACAATGTCTCAAAGATGTATTGTGCAGTGATGGAACCAGAGCCGAATATCAGATTCGATGCAATCAAATTTGGGCGCTGACAATGCCTTTTACCATGCTTCCTGCTACAAAAGAAGCCTTAGTCATCAAAAAAGTAAAGGAAGAACTATATACTACTGTCGGCCTTAGAACTCTGTCCACAAAAGACCCTGATTTCCACGAAATCTATATTGGAGTTGTGCAGGAGCGTGATCGCGCTTATCACCAGGGCACTGTATGGGCCTTTCCTTTAGGTGCCTATTATAGAGCCTGTGTGAAATATGCCAATGCCTGTGATGCAGAAACCGAACGCGCGCAGATGTTAAAAGAAGTACAGACAGGATTAGAGGCACTAAAACCTTGGCTAAGAGAGGGGTGCGTATCTCAACTTGCAGAAATCTATGATGGCAAAACTCCCACTATATCTCGCGGTTGCTTTGCACAGGCATGGAGTGTAGGTGAATTGCTGCGTGCTGTATATGACTATGAAACTTTATTAGGACAACAATAAATATACTTGGCATACTTCCCAATGCATCAAAAAAGTGTACATTATTCCTGTACACTTTTTTTCTTTTTAAGCGTAGGTTTGCGCCAAATATTCATATGATAAAGAATATATAATATCGCAGCAGATATACCATTGCTCACCACTACGCTGTACCATATACTTCGTACTCCTATACAAAGTATCGACTCACAGACAAACAATGTCAAAAATCGAAATATCCAAAGTCGTGATGCATCAATAATCATTGTGACTTCTGTATGACCTGTCCCTTGAAAAAGTCCTACTGTCGAATTATAAATGCCATTTGTCCAACACCAAAATGCCATAATACTTAAAAAATCTGCTGCCATCGCAACAACTTGCTCATCCTTTGAAAAAATACTCACAATCGCTGTCGAAATAGGAGAGCGCGACAAAATCATACCTCCTATAAACAGAAATAAAATACTAATATTGCGTGAAAGTCTATATCCATTTTTGGCACGATCATATTGTTTTGCACCAATGTTTTGCCCTACAATTGTGGCTACCGCAGAGCCAATACCATTTGTAGGTAGCGTAATGACACTATTTACTTTATTGCCAATACCATAAGCTGCCATTGCCTGCGTCCCATATTGATAGACATTTTTGCTCATAAGCAAAAAACCCAACTGCATTGTAGAACCACCAATTGCTGTGGGAAGTCCTACCCTAAAAATTGCCCTCATTTTATCGCGTTCAAATTTTAAATGTTTTAGATCCAGAAATACTGTTTGTGTTGGGCGCGTCAATGCATAGAAGGCTATTGCAGCAGAAGGTGCTTTTGCTAAGAGTGTAGCAAGTGCAGCTCCCATAATATTGAGATTGCATGTTATCATTAATAAAGGATCTAACACCATATTGATAACAATTCCTAAGACATTTAATAACATGGGGCGCACTGTATCTCCTTGGGCTTGATGGATTGCATTATAAATATTGATCGTGTATAACAATGGCATATCAAGAACTACAATCTGCAAATAAATTTTTCCATACTTATATGTATTGCCATCTGCGCCAAGCCACTTGACAATCGCAGGTGTCGCAAGAAAACATAGTCCTGCACAGACAAAAGCAAATGTCATAGCACAAGCAAAAATTTGGTTTGCCATACTTTTGGCATTATTGTCATCTCTAGCTCCAATATACTGCGCTATCAACACAGATCCTGCCACTGTAATCCCTGTTCCAAAATTCAAGATAATATTTTGTACTGGAGTAACCAGATTAATAGCTGCTAACTGTTCTGTTCCAATCTTGCCAAGCCAATAGGTATCTGTCAAATTATACATGGTCTGTAAAAAGGAATTAATCACAACGGGAATAGCAATTGACAATATCGCTTGCAACATATTTCCGCTCAATATAACTTCCCTACAATCTTCTTTTTTTAAAACCCTCATTCTTATTGTTTCCCCCATTTATTACATTTTCAACTTAATCATACAATATAAATCCAGTAATAACT
>CAJUHQ010000104.1 GCA_910586095.1 uncultured Lachnospiraceae bacterium
TCAAAGGGAGGTATTCAATGTCAGGATATGAATATTTGATTTTGACAGTTTTAGATAAATATATGCCAAAGACAGGAAGAATGCCATTTACAGTGAAAGACTTGAAATATCGGATGCAATATAAAAAACATGGAAAGTGGCAGCTTTGTATGGATATAACTACACTGAAAAAAACATTGGAAGATTTGGAGAGTCATAAATGTATAAAAGTAAGCGATCCTACACCAACACAATGTAAAAAGAAAAATCCTACATATGATGATAAAGTGATTAAACTTACAAGAGGTTTAAAAGATGGCTTAAAAGATATTGATATGGATAAATACATTGTATTTTATTATTCAGTAGCAAGGGCATTTATCTGTCACCAAATTACACAAAATGAATATAAGGTGTATTTATGTATTTTAAATAACTATAAAAATAGCAAGAGTTGTACATTGGAAAAAATGAATATAATCCTTAACATGGAAGAAAGAAATATATTAAGATCAATACAAAGTTTAGAGTTAGCATCATTATTGAGAGTAGATCGTTTACCTCCTAATGATAAAGGTAAAAAGTATAATATGTATTATCCAATAGATACTGATAGATGGGATAAGGATACGGATATTGAATTAGACAGTGATACAGTATCAGGTTTAAACATAACACTGATTGCATAAAAATAATCCTATCAGAAGGGTGTTCCACAATGTACCCACTCCGTAGGATATAATACATTCTATACATAGTTGTCAAAAATCCATTAACAAAATCCCAAAACCATTGAAAAATAAGGTAAAAACTTAATTCCTATCTTGCAAAATAGGGGTGTCAAAATTCCATGCCATTTTTTCAAAAAACCTTGAAAAATCAATGGTTTTCGACACTTTTTATGTGCAAACAAAAAATGCAGTTCCATGTAGACAAGGTAACTGCTATTAACTTTTATTAATAGATTATCATACATGGACTGCAAAAGCAAGCACTTTTGAAAGGAGACTTTGATTTTATAAATGATATAGAAAAACAATTGTCGATTTTGTAGAGGATAGGAAAAGAATTGAAAGAGAATTTGAAGGAGGAAACAGATAATTAACGATACAGAAATTAAATATATCAAAATAGGTGACGCAGATAAATTATACGAAGTAGAGAAAATTTCATTTTACGATTTCAGTATCAAGGCTGTAGAAACTAAATTAAAGATTAGCGATGTACCTGAAGAGGAAATATGGGATATATCACAATTTAAGGATTTCAAGGTGACTCTGAAAAATAGAAATGTGGATAATGTTGTTGAGTTTATGAAAAAGTGAAATGTGAACGCACAGTATGTGAGAGTAGATTTGATTGTTTCAATGAAACTGTACTTTCAATAGAAGAGGTTAGATAGAATGTGTAGTACATGTAATTATAGACTTTATGAAAATAAGAATGGAAAACTTGAGAAAAGTTTAGGTATGGGGAGTTTGCTTATTCGTTGTGATCTGAATGGTAAAAGTTATAAACTTGCAGTACATAATGAACCTAAAAGTGAGTTTGTTTTATATCGTTGCCCTACTTGTGGGAATAAACTGTATTGATTAAAAAATGATTATCACAATCTCATTGACTTTAGACAAAATGGGTAGTTCACACGAATATCTGTCAAAGGGTTGTTGGTAATGCCAATCCTATTAAATTAGGAAGATGTATTAAAGAATTAGAACAAATTTATGGAATACAGCACGGAGCTACATCATTTCAAGGAAATCAATATGATATGGTGTCTCTGAAAGTTTCGGGATCACCTACTTAAGAGCAATTTGCCGATATGATTGATATTTCTGTAGATACTTTTCAAAACTATAAGAAACTGAGAAAATCATCCAAAATACAAGAGTCTTTATCCAAATGTACAAATCTTTTCCGATAAAAAAATCTATATGGGTGAAAAACTTGCTATGGTAGATGACTTTAAAGAAGAAGTAAGGCTTGAAAATGAGATAAAGAAAAAGGAATCAGATAAACAGTTCTATGGGAATCAATATACCGAGGTATTTTCTCCAAATGGAGACCATACCAAAATAAAAACAGACAAAGAGCTTGCAAAAATGGCAGGCGTTAGTGCTGGTACTGTTGCAAGATATGATACTGTGATGAGTTGTGATGATGAAAGAGGAAGTAATGGAATGGATGATCAATACACAATTAGGTAGACGAAATCTTCCACCCGCACAGAGATTAGCTGTTATGAACAAGTTTAAAAAGAAAATTCAAGAGCAGGCAAAAGAGAAAATGTCAGAAGGTGGCGGTGATAAAAAATCAGACAATTATAAAAATCGGGTTTCTCCAAATGGAGAAAAGCGTTCTGATACAAAAATTCATACAGATAAAGAACTTGCAAAAATAGCAGGTGTTGGAACTGGTACTGTTGCAAGATTTAATCGAATAATGAAGTTATGGAATGGATGCTTGATATTCAGTTAGGTAGAAGAAATCTCTCTCCCATTCAGAGAATTGCTATTGCTGAGAAGTATAGGCCAATTTATGAAAAACAGGTACAAGATAATTTAAGAGAAGGTGGTAGAAAAGGAGGACTATTATCTCCTAATAAGCCTCCACAAAATTTTGTGGAAGCTGATAGAAATAAAAACCGTTCTGAAAATGAGACAAATGCCAAACTTGCAAAGATGGCAAATGTAAATCGAGAAACATATAGGCAGGCAAAACGTGTTTTAGATTCAAATAATAATGATCTTAAACAGAGAGTTCTTTCAGGCGAAACGTCTATAAGTGCGGGTTATAAAGAACCTGTGTAAATTCAATAGATATAAAATCAAATATTATTCTCTCACTATTGATATGGCAAAGAAATTATCTATGGTGAAGAATAAAATAATATATGTATAAGATTCAGTAATTTCCAACATTAAAACAGAATACAAAAAGTGTGAGCTTTTAGTAATTAAAAAATAAATTGCTATAGGTTGTGTTTTTTGTACTCAAAAATTGAAAGCTTTATTGGGGTTTTCATGATTTGATAAAAATTTGTGAAGATTTGAAATTGGATGGAGAAGTGTGTAGTAGGAACGAATATAAATTTATCGTTGAGTTTAAGGAGGATGAAAGGTAATGAGAGTCGATTTATTAAAACACAATCAAGAGACATATGAGAAAGTACAGAAAGCAATTTCAGAAGGTAAAAAGAAAATTGCGGTTTCTCATGCGACTGGCACAGGAAAATCTCATCTGATTGCTAAATTATTTGAAGATTACAGCAATGATAACAAGCTTGTTTTAGTTCCATCTACATATATCAGTGATCAGATACAGAAACTTTTTGAGAAATATGGTATTCAAAATGCGGATATTATGCTTTACCAGAAGTTAATCAAAATGCCTGATGAAGATATTGCTGCTATGGATTATAGTGTGATTGTGCTGGATGAATACCACCATAATGCATCTACTAAGGTTTGGGGTAGCAAAGTAAAGACGCTTATTGAAATGCATCCAGAATCAATAGTTTTTGGCACAAGTGCAACTCCAATTAAAACAGGTGGCGTAAATGCTATTGATGAATTATTTGAAGGAAATTGTGTAAGTGATTTACCTTTATCAGAAAGTATTGCAAGAAAAATAGTACCACTCCCTAAGTATGTTGGAGCGCTGTATACATTAGATGATGAATTAGAAAAGTTACGGAAAAAGGTAGAAAACGCAACTAATACAAAGGAAGAAAAACAGGAATTTTATAAGAAAATTAATACTATGCGGTCACAGATTGAAAAGTCTTATGGTATGCCTATTATTCTTAACAAAAATATAAAAGACAAGGAAGGGAAATATATTGTCTTTTGTAAGAATAAGAAGCACCTTGCAGAGATTAAGGATACTGTGATTGGGTGGTTTAGAACGGCTGGATGCAAGAATATTAACGCTTATGTAGTACATTCAAGCTATGAGAACAAGGATGCCGAATATAAGGCATTTTGTGAAAATGCAAGCCATAATCTGCATTTGCTATTTTGCGTAGACATGCTGAATGAAGGCTTGCATCTTGAAAATATTTCAGGGGTGTTATTGTTGCGTCCTACAAGAAGCATGATAGTATTTTTGCAACAGATCGGAAGGGCTATTGAGGCGAATAACACAAATACGCCAGTGATTATTGATGCTGTTAATAACTTTAGTTCTGTTGGACAAGGTATGGAATTGTTGAGAGAGATCAAAGATGCTGTTGCTAAAGAAAAAGAAAGTAATCCTAATTTTGATGATAGTGAGCTTGAGGATATTGATACGTTCTTTGTACTGGAACAGGTTGTTAAGATACAGGAAATGTTTAAGGAGATTGAGGAGAGGTTGACTGGTGACTGGGAAAATGGATTAAGGCATTTTGATAAGTATGTGAGAGAGCATGATGGAGATGTATTAGTGCCACTAAGTTATAAGGATGAGGATGGTTTTTGTACTGGTAGTTGGGTATCACATAGAAGAAGAGATTTTGGTAATGAAATGCTGCCGTTGGATAAGAAAAAAGAACTTGAAAAAAGAGGATTTATTTGGGATGTGCTCAAATTTAACTTTGAAAAAAATGTAAATAATTGCATTAAATTTTATAACGAACATGGGAAAAAACCAAATAAAGAAAGTAGCAATGAATATGAAAAAAAATTAGGAATTTTTTGGAATAGAAATTTGAATTGTTTAAATCTTCCACAGTGGAAAAAAGAACTACTAGATCAGATACCTTCTTTCTATGAAAAAAAGAAAATTAGTGCATTTGAAAAATTTTATAATTATGTATTGTTGTATAAGGAAAGATACGGAAAAAAAGAAATAAAAAAAGGGGATGTAGTTGATGGTTTTGATTTGTACAAAGCTTATTATAGTTTAAAAGCAAGAAGTAATAAATTAACAGATAAACAAATACGACAACTAAAGAATGTAGGAATTGATTTTACTATTGATAAACTTAAAGAAACACGTAATAAGAATTTAGAAATAGCAAAACAAGCAATAGAAGAAGGGATTATAATAAGTAATTCAAATCCTATATACAAAGGCATAAATTTTTATATATGGAAGAAAACGCATTTAAAAGATTTTACAGAAGAGGAACTGGAAATTATGAATAGATTAGTAATAAATCCAGGTTGTATGAAACCAGTAAAGGTCATTGATATTAAAAACGAGCAAAATTATGTGTATTCGTCAATTAATGATGCAGGAAGAGCATTATATAGTGACTTTCATGTTGCAAAAAGCGATAAAGCTGGATTAAGTGCAATAGTAAAACGTTTAAGAGGAGAACTCAAGAATCCTGTTTATAAAGGTTTTCGATTTGAGTACGCAGACGATGAAGTAAGTACTATGGATGATAAAGTAAGTTGATTTTACATTGTGAAGAAGCCATTTCGGTAAAGACAAGCAATCACTTCTTTCCGATTTGGCTTGCCTACCTAAAGCAAAACAGCACAGGGATTAAAGAAATATGAAAAGTTTAAATAAAAGTGAAAATGAAAAGAGAATAGTATAGTGGAGCATTGTTGTTGTGATTTTCACATTTATTTGTGGGGGTAATTGATTATTGAGAAATACAGGTAAATGCAATGAGGAATTAGAGAATTATGATGAATTAGAAAAGTTATACCAAATTTATATGAAAGTACAATCTGGTTATAAATCTGCTTTAGATGAATTGTTTAAAACAATAGAGGGTGTACAGATAAGTAAAGCCGATAAAATAAATAAGAAATACCGAATGTCTCATCTAGATAATGTCCTGGATTCAGAATTAGTTTTGGATAATGAAAGAAATAGGCAAGAAGAGGAGTGGACAGGTTCGGTAAATTCAAAAGTAACTTTCCAGTTTCAATGTTTAAATAAGCTACTTTATAAAAAAAAGAAAAGTTTTTTATCTAAAGCAAAAAATACAGGATATGAGAATGGGAAAAGAACAAAGGATAATAATTATAGTAAGTTTTATGAAGGCAAGTATGATATTTCAGACTTCAATGAGTTGGTGTATGAAACGATAATTGAAATATTTAACGAGAAAACAGATGAAAATAATTGCCTAACATTAGATGGTAAGAAAAATGAGGAATATCCAATATGTGATGGGATATCTTTATTAAGGAATATATCCTACTTCGTATCAAGAAAGGTCAATAAAAGGGCAAAAAGCAGTTATCTTGATATATATGATACAGAATATTATGATGTAGAATTCGATACAAAATTTTCATTGTTTGATAAGTATGTATTGAATAAATATTTGCAATCAGAAAACAGTGCATCACGTTTGACAATATATTCAGAATATTTATCGTGGTTAAGGCAGTATGATATACATAAACTTTTTAAATCAAATGCATGTGACATTCATGCAATCATTGACACGATAATGAACAGAGAAGATATTTTTGTGAAAGATATGTCAGGCGATAATGAAACAGGATTTGGTATGCGTTTTGTAACACAGGAAATATTACAAAGAATAATTAAATTTACATATAACATAAATATTGGACAGGGGAACATATCAAAAAATTTGGAGATTATAGAGCAGCGATTGTTAGACCATCTATTCTATTCGCTTGATTGTAGAATTGGTAAAGCAGAAGAAAGTACAGGAATTTATAAAAAAGAATCGGAACGTTTTTTGTATGGACTGGATAAACGGTCATATATCAGAATGTTTGGCAGAACAAGTTATAGAATATATGATAAGAGCATTAAGTTTGTAAATAACAATACAAACAATGTAGAGAACTATTTTCGAATGATAAAAAAATATGAGGATATGATTATAAGGATTGTTTCTTTAGAAAAAGGAAAAAAGAAGTATGATATGGTCAATCTGATACTTGAGAATAGCGATTTGGTGGAAGATAAAGGGAAGACCTTATTTGATATAGCAGATACAATCATATTGTCCTATCAAAAGAATGAAGAAGAGTACAAAAGGGATAAACTGATAGGTTATAACGTAAAAGGGCTTACTGATTGGGGAAAAGGTTATTGGGAGGCTGAATTACAAGATGAGTTTATGGAGATTAAATTGTGGTCAAACAAGAAAGTAAAAAAACCTATTCAGTATTATATAAATAAAGAGAAATTAATGGTTTATTGTGGATATATGAATTTTTACTTTTGTGATATAGCAAATAAGGCGTGCTATATAGTTCCTAAAGATAAACGAATTATTAGTAGGGCAAATAAAGATCATGAAATTTTTATATATAATGTAGGCTGAAAGGTGCATTTGCTTATATAGCCCCATATATATAAATAGAAGGACAAAAAAGTAATATATGTTTCTCAAAAATATAAATATCATACTATGTGGCGCAAGAGCCTGATAAGCAGTGGAGGCAAATTGGGATAAAATTCTTGCGTCAGACGGTAATTACTACAGCTTGTAGTTTTTATAAAAATTCGTTTATATGAGCTGATGTGAGCTTCAAAACTCATATCAGTATTATGTATGTCGCTCCCACTAAGACATACAGAACACACAACAATGCAAAAACCCTACATATTTGTAATATGTAGGTATCTAGTCAGGAGCCTCCACAACTCCTGGCTAGATATAGTATGAATTTTTTAATATCACATAATTATGACATGTCAAAAATATCGAAAGCAGGTGAAAGTAATGAATATCACACAAGACAGTGTAAGAGAAAAATTAATAGATAAGTGTAGAGGGCTGAAAATCAATTATATTGCTGAACAAACAGGAATTCCGAGAGAGATAGTATCTGCCTTTAAGAATAAGAGACGCGAACTATGGGAGGAATCACTTATTAAATTAGATATTTTTCTTAATAAATATTAATCAAGTAATATATCTAATTGTAGTTTAAAATATCAAAAAATAGTATTTTTATCAAAAGTGTAAAACATCAACATGATAACTATTTAGTCAATATTCTAACATGGTTGTGTGGAGTTTGTAAAGAAAAAATTGAATATGGAACTGAAAAATAAAAAATATGTACAAAGAAGAAAAAGGAGACTTAATTATTGAACGAATTTTTAATATCACTTCAAGCGAAACTAGATGAGGCGAAGTCAAAAGGACTTATTAATTCTGACATAGCAACTTTGCAAGATCAGATTAATACTCTCAAATTGAAAGCTGAACTTGATCCAAAAACAATATTCGATTTAAAGCGGCAGATAGAAAAGGCTACAAATCAAAGTATTACTTTTTCAAATATCAACCTCAACAATGGACAGATTGAAAAGACTGGACAACAGATAGGTTCAAGCATTAATAAAGGTCTGATAGCTAGTTTAGGCGGTATTAGGAACAGTATTTATAATGTTATAAATGAATTTAATAAAAATAAACTTAAATTTTCTAACCTGTCAAAAGAGTTTAATTTAAATCGTTCAGATATTGATACTTCTGTTTTACAGCAAGTACGTAATCTAACTAAGGAAATCAGTGCATTATCAAAAGAAGTGATGAAAACAGGCTCAGACAGTTCATGGGAGAATATCATCAATAAAATAAATTCTCTTCATAATACTCTCAATCAATTTGGTAAATCCAGAGATTTGATGCCATTTCAGGAATCATTAGATATTTTGAAACAGTTTGAAAACAAAAAGATTTATGTCAATAATAAATCAGAACTTTTTCAAAATGCAGGAATGAATATTCGTGAATTGAATAATCAGTTTCGTAGTCTAAAAGTAACATTTACGACAGCAAGAAAGGGTGCTATAGATTTAGATACTGTATGGAGTGAATTGTGTAATATTTCTCCCAATTTAGAAAAGTTTATTGCATTTGGAGATCAGATTAATGCTATAATTGGACACTTGAAAATTGCAAAAGATGCATTGTATAGTGAAAATAATTTACAGCCCTTACAAAGTAATGAAGTTTCCAATTTATTATTAGGATATATAGATAATCTTGAAAATACATCAAAGAGACTTACCCTTTTAAGAGAGCAGGAAGAAGAAATCAAACAAGGTTCTAATTCTACAACTGCTGCTGTTATCCAAAATGAACAACAAAAACAGCGCACAATGCAGGAAACTGCTGAAATTCAAAGGAGAATTGCAGAAAGTCAATCTCTTATTAAGTCTGGAACCAATGTAGTGTCTTTTGACAATACAAATAATGCAGCAAGAGAAGCATTACAATATTTTAAGGAGCTTTTGAAAGGTGAGACTGAACTGATAGCAGTATCAGAACGTTTCAATAAGGCAAATGAACTTTCTTCTTTTACTGTAAATGTTAAGCGTGCAAGTGGGGAAGTAGAGACATTACGATATGCATTAGAAAATATCAGATCAAAAGGAAATCCATTATATGTATTCAAGAATATTGGTGCAGAATTGAATAATTCTGGTGCTATAAAACAGATACAGCAAATGGAAAAAGTCATTACGGATTACCAGACAAAACTAAATGATTTTAAGACACGATATTCTAAAACTACGATTGATTTATCTGGTTTTGAAACTATATTTAATAATTTTAAAAATGGCATTGGTACTGTAAATGACTTGAAACTTGCTTTTAATCAGCTTGAAAATGCAGCAAAGGTGGGCACACAGAACTTAAAATCTCAGTCAGCTAGTCTAGATCCGATTACGCAGGCATTAAATAATATGAGAGATATGCCAACTATGTTGAAAAATTTGGAGACAAATCTAGCTGGACTCCAAAGCAAGACAGCATTAGCGGGTATTTCAGTAGATGATCTAACATCAAGATATATGAAATTAAAAAGTGAGATGGATGCCGCTGGTGGGAAGGTTCCTTTAGATGGAAGTTGGGCGAAAGATTATCAAAGATTAATGTCAGATGTAATTGCATCAACTAGACGTGTTGCCTCAGAACAAAAGAAAGCAGAGAAATCTAATCAATCATTCTTTGCATCGTTAAAGAAGAACTTCTCTTTTCTTAGTTACTGGACTAGCGCAAATTACATATTTATGACCACCATTCGCAATATCAAGAAGATAATTAGCAATGTGCATGAACTTGACAGTGCGCTTACCAACACCTCATATACTATGGACGTGAGCAATAAACAATTGAAGCAGATCGGTGAATCTTCGTTACAGGCAGCTAAGGATTTGAAGACATCAGTTTCCAAAGTATTAGATGCTGTTAAGACATATGCTAATGCAACAGAAACCGCTGAAAGTATTATAGAAAAGTCAAAACCTACCATTATGATGAGTAATGTTACAGGCATGGACATAAGCCAGACTGTAGATATTTTACAAGGTGTAATGGAACAGTTTGAACTTGCAGAAGATCAGTTAATGCATATATCTGATGTTATGCAGACAGTCAGCATGTCTATGCCTTATGACTTTGCAAATGGTGTGAAAGAGCTTTCTAATGGCATACAGGCAAGCGGTAGCGTGGCGAAGGATGCAGGCTATGACCTTGAAAATTATACGGCGTTGTTAGGTACTTTAATTGCAAAGACACGTCAAAGTGGTGGTGAGCTGGGGCGTTCTTTAAGAACCATGGCTGTGCGAATTACAAAAGCATCTACATCTGCACTTGCGAATGGTGAAGTTACAGAAGATGACCTGTCCAATGCTGAAAAAGCCCTTAGACGTGTCGGGATAGAGGTTCGTTCTGACATTAATACATTCAAGAGTTTTGATGAAATCATGGGTGAACTTTATAAAAAGATTGATTCTCTGTCAGATGTGGATTTGAGCAATATTGCCTATGAAGTTGCATCCACAAGGCAAACGAACGTATTTAAAATGATGATAAAAGCATATGGCGATTATCAGGAAATGGCAGAGAAAGCGTACAATGCTGATAATGTTACACTTATCAATCAGCAAAAATATGCTGAATCTTTAAGTGGTAAACTGGGCGAATTATCAGCTACATGGGAAAAGATCGGAAACGATACTATCGATTCAACATTCTTAAAAGGCCTTGCGGATGCAGGAATTGGAATATCGTCTTTAATTGAAAAAATAGGATTGCTAAAGTCCGTCATTGCAAGTGTGGGAATAGCCGCATTTGTAAAGAACTTTGCTTGACCCTGAAATAAGGGTACATTATAAAACCTCTCCTACAGTTTTATAATTGGGCTAACACAGATAAGGAAACGATAAAATGGTTCGTTAGTACAAGTCTGTGCATTGGGAGTTCTAAAATAAACCAACGAGGAGTAATTGTCTGGAAGGGCTTATGAATGTCCTACTAAAGCGGAATTGGCAACAATAAACGTAAATGTAGCGAAAGCAGAAAAAACAGGATATTCGGCATATGGTAATTCATGTGAAAACATGAATTACGCCTAAGTGCTATTAACAAGGCTTAATCAGCAGCACACATTCCTAAGATTATGATATGTAATCTAAACCAATAACCCCATAAAAAGGAATAACAGGTTGAATAGTGAATGGATGTTCATCGACTACCGATCCTCAGAGTATATTCTACCTTATTGAATATGCTTTTAAGGTATAGTGTTATGCGGAGTTTTATAACTTTCTCACGTATAACAGTACAAGCAAAAAGTTAAAAGAAAATCACCATTCGTAACCGCAGTTGTTACAATGAAATTGTTTAAAACGTTTTGTTCCAAACAGACCAAACACAGCAGTATTTACAACTTTAGAAGTTGTAGAAATCTTCTTTAAGTTGTTGCTGTTGCATGTTGGACATTTGGGTTTGTTAAGTAGGTCTTGTGCTTCCTGCCTGTTGCGAGCTATTTCAGCGGGAGAAAGTTGAAACTGTGATGGGTCTAAAAAATCATGTTGCTTGATTATTTGTTCGGCTATATTGGCATCACAACCTGTTATTTGTTGTATGTATTCTATACAACCAGGCAATCCTTTTTGCTGACAGATTCTTATATAGTCAGCCGTATTTGCATTTTCGTTAAAAAATTTGAAGGTATCGTTGATATCCATATTAAGTTTCCCCCTTTAGATGTAGTTTAAGTATACTATCACATTATAAATAATGCAATTAAAAACTGTAGGAGAGTCTTTAACGGCATTAAATAAAATAAAGAGTATTCTAAATAATACATCGCTTGTAGGATTAGAACAAAATATTGCATTAACAAATTCTTTAAACGCTTATTCCATAGAAACTGTTAAAGCTGCAATAGCACAAGGCACTTTTACAACAGAACAAATAAAAGCCATATTGACAGCAAAAGGATTAACAGAAACAGAAATACAAGAGATTATTACCACAAACACCCTCACAGCTTCCCAAACAGGAGCAACCGCATCCACACTAGGACTTGGGACAGCTTTCAAAGGTTTAGGTATATCCATTAAGACAGCAACAAAATCTATGATTGCATGGCTGACTACAAACCCTATTGGATGGATTACATCTGTTGTCACTGCAATTGGTGCTTCAATCTATGGGGTAATTAAATTACATGATGCATTAAC
>CAJUHQ010000105.1 GCA_910586095.1 uncultured Lachnospiraceae bacterium
CGGACAGCGCAGCAAGTGCGCAGTCCTGATTGAAGATCGAGACTTTTACAGTAACCATAGCAAAGGAAACATTATGATCTATGAACTTGAAAAAAAAGAAGGGTTCCACCTTGCCAGTGAACTAGAAGCGCTGAGAAAAAAGAAAAAATATAACAAAATTGATGTTATATGTACCGAAATAGTAAGTGAACAAATAAAAACCTTTCAAAAAGCCTTTATTTTAAATACAACCATTCATGACATTCTTTTTAATGCACACCACTATTATATGCAAGTGGAAAATAATCGTGCGGCAGTTTATCTTTTGTATGATACCTGCCATATTGCCTATCATTTGCGCGCTGACAGCGATTGGAAGATCATTTATATTGAAATTGTGTCGCCAAAATTATGTTTCAATGTCTGTCACGAAAAAAATGATCTTACAAGTAGAATTATGGCATCTGCTCTTATAATTATGGCTACATATTGTTGTACACATGGCTTTTCAAGAGTATTTGATCTCAACAAAATAGATGAGATCCAAAAAATACTGTCCTCCATTATCAACAACGAAGAAATTATCACAAATAAATTTGGCACAATTGGCGGGATCGATACATATATTACGACTTTATTTGCCCAACATGCAATGCAAAAAGAATTTGTGACAAAATATTTGCCACAAATTATCATACGTTAGATTCCATCAGATTTCTAAGCATACAAGATAGGATACTCGTATATCCTACTAAAGAATCAACACTCTATTAAAGAATGAAACATTATTTTCATGTGCGACAGCTCATTTGTGAAAGATTCTTAATCTATTATTTCGAGAGGAGATCCCTTGCGATGAAGGGTGTATTTGCAGCACATAAAAAAGATGGTTCCTTATACTATCGTGCCTCTATCACTTACAAGAAAAAGCATATTAGTCTTGGCAGCTATCTTAAACAAGATAATGCCAACGCAGCATATTACGAGGCTGATCGATTGCTTCATCATTCTGATAGTACCATCTATTCTTATCAAGAAAATTCTCCACTTCCATTTGAAAAATGGGTGATACTTATTAATTTTCGTGAAAATGGTATTTATTTTAGTACTCCTATTTATGCTCGCGCCAAATTTTTTTACTATTTTCTTTCTCTAGATGATGTCCTAAAATTTGATATCGATGATTTGTTTTATTACTCCTCCCGCAAAATCATGCGTCGAAATGGGCATTTGTTTGTCGCTGATTATGGCATGCAGGTCAATATTCTAAATCGTTATGGAATTCGAAACTTTGCTGTTGCCGGAAAAGACTATTTATTTTTAAACGGAGATGCCTCTGACTTTCGGCATGAAAATTTGCACATTGTCAATCACTATCAAGGAGTGACTGAAACATTGTACAAAGGTCAAAAACGATTTCGTGCAAGAATCAATTTGCCAGGATACTTTGTAATAGGATACTATTCTACCGAAATCGAAGCAGCAATTGCGTACAACAAGGCTATCGACATTCTAAAAAAGAAGGGAAGCAAGCGAAATTATATGCCTAATTATATTGAAGGGCTCTCCCCCTCTGCGTATGCTGACATTTATTCCCAACTGAAAATATCAAAAAAATTACTCCATTACTCTTTAATCAAATAGATATTGTCTACAAAAACAACGCTAGTTTTATTTATTTTCATATCCGTGCAGCAAAAAAGACTTTGACAACATAAGCCAAAGTCCTCTTTGTTATATACAATCTTATACAGAAAAAATAAACTGTATTATTATTCCTTTGAATAATCCTTAAAACTAATAATCATTGCGGCGTCTCCTTTGATCCCTTTAATGGTTGCATCCGAATCATACTGCCACATGCCAAATTCATATGGATATTCTGGTTTATCGCCATCCTGTGCATACCAAATATCATATTCTTGTAGTTCTTCTATATTTACCATTGTAAGAAGCCACTCTTTATCCCCATATAACATAGGTGTATATCCAGAATCCGCTACGCGATCCATAAAAGCACGTGCAATCTGTGTCCGCTCTGTGATATCAAGCGCTTCAATGCGCGCCATATCGTCATCCACATTTTCCATGACAAACACCAAAGGATATTGGATGCGATATCCAGAAATAGCATCTAGAAGCTCATCTGCCTCCTCTCGCGCTTCTGCTCTTGTCACTGCCTGAGAACAAAAATATACTCCTACATCAAGTCCTGCATTTTTAGCTGCCTTGATGTTATCCACATAATTGGCATCCATAACAATGTTTCCGCTGCTGTATCCTCTTGCACCTACACGAACCATAACAAAATTACAGCCTGCATTTTTAAGCTTTTTAAAATCCACTTCTCCTAATTTTGCCGAAACATCTACGCCACATCGAGATACTAGTTCGCCCTCCTCATAATAATTCATAAGCGGTTTTTGATAAGTAAGATTTGTGAAATCGTAGTCATTTTTTGTAATATTTTGATTGATATCAACCCATTCTTTTGTACCATCTGCATGTTTTACCAGAATACTGATCTCTTCTTCCTCCTCGTCCTCTTCTTCAGTCTCTTCTGTCTGTTTTTCCTCTGTGTTCTCCTTGTCTGTAATTGCTGTATTTTTGACATCTTCCTTTTCTGGCATATCATAAGTAGATGTTTTTCCCTGTGCTAATTCTTCTGCTGTTTTTGCATTTTCTGTGGAATCAATTGTTCCATCCACTACAGTTTCTCCTGTCGTTTGATTGGTCACGGTTCCATTATTCTTTGTCGAACTAGAGGACTCTTTTTCCCTTCCTGTATCTGGAAGTGTCCAAATATCTAGCTCGTCTGATGTAAGCTTATTTTGTGACGTGGCCGTTCCTGTATTTTGTGATGTAGTCTGCTTGTCTGATTCCTTCGCTTCCTTTTGAGCTACTGCTGCTGCATAGCCACTCCCATTTGACCCATTATTTGACTGATTCACCCAAAATACAAGCGCTGTCACCACAAAGATGACTGCTGACATAATCAACAGCATATATACATAAATCATCTTTGAGCCAGAGCCATGTTCCTCCTCATAATAATCATCATGCCGTTTCATATATACCCCCCGTTCCATCTTCTGCTATACTATTGCTTCTTGACTAAAATGTTGTAACAGTTCAGACAAGTCTGTCCTGTTACAACATCCGCCCATTAAAAATTGCTGCGCAATGGGGCGGATGCTTGTCGTCTAAATGTATCTTCACGGTCTGCGCAGTAAATGCTCAGACCTGTCTGAACTGTTACAAAATTTCCTTATTTCTTTCTGATCTGTACCCTTTTTCTATCTATATTTTCAACAAGCAATCACATTGTAGTACATTTAAATTTACATAACTGATTTACGGGTATATTATATACTATCTTGACTACAATTTCAATTATTTTCTGTAAATTTTAGAAATAAGAACAACATTGCAGCCATTTATTTTCTATTATACTCTTGATTTTTAGAACACCTTCTCATTTTCATTACACTTTTAACAACAATCTGTTATAATAAAAATGTTTAATGGTCTTATACTATTCTTGATTTAAGCAAGGAGCATGATGATAGATATGATTATGAAAAAAAATATACAATTATCTTTATTGATCTTTTTTATTGTACTTTTTTTTAGTTTATTGTGCTTGAGTGGTTGCGCAGATACGAATCAAAGCCTTCCTGTCACTCGCACAGGTTTTGCCTTTGACACGGTTATCACCATCACGATTTATGATGAACAAAAATCCTATGTCCTCGAAGAATGTTTTGCACGATGTGACATGTATGAGCGTTTATTTAGCACTACTCTAGAAAACTCCGATGTCTGGAATATTAACCACAGCCACACAGAACCTGTTACAATATCCTATGATACTGCTTGCTTACTTCAAAGCGCTCTCTTTTATTGTATGGAAACAGACGGTTTGCTCGATATAACATTATTTCCTATCATAGAAGAATGGCATATTTCTAAACAAATGACCTATCATTCTGAAAATGCTGATTACGAATATTATATTCCTTCCTCCGATCAGCTCACCCAACTGTTATCTCATGTCAATTACAAAAACGTATTGCTTCTAGATCATATGGGGAGAGAAGTAGGCTACACAGACAGTCTTTCTAGTGATGTTGAATACAGTGTCGTTCTTTTAGATCCCTATGCTTCTATCGATCTAGGTTTTCTCGCAAAGGGATATATCGCAGATGCGCTCAAACAATATCTGATGTCTGAAGGTATCGAAAATGGCATTATTAGCCTTGGCGGAAACGTTTTGCTCATTGGCTCTAAACCAGACTCTACATCCTATCATGTAGGTATCCAAAAACCGTTTGGCGGTAGAAATGAACTGATAACCACTGTTGAAGGTTCTGATATTTCAATTGTTTCTTCTGGTTGCTATGAGCGCTATTTTATTCTTGATGAATCTAAAAAGGACGGAACTATCTATCACCATATCTTTGATACGACGACAGGTTATCCCGTCCAAAATGATCTTTTAAGTGTCACCATTTTGTCTGATTCTTCTCTGCAAGGAGATGCACTTAGTACCTATTGTTATATCTTAGGACTTGAAAAAGGACTTGACTATATTGCCTCTTGTGACAAAGTTGATGCAGTGTTTGTCACTACAGAGTACCAAGTACACTATCAGCAATAAGATCGATCAACAATGCTCTACAATGGCTTTCTTTGGACATTTTTCCTTGCAGGCCCCACAACCTGTACACTTACTTTGATCGATGTGTGCATGGAATGTATCTATTGTAATCGCTTCTGCTGGACATACTTTCACACAAAGACTGCACCCAATACATCCACTCTTACATGCCTTCATGGTGACAGGGCCCTTATCTTTTGAACTGCACGCCACTACCACTTTCGCTTGATAGGGCACTAGTTCTATCAAATCTTTAGGGCAAGCCGCCACACATTTACCACACGCCTTACATTTTTCTTTGTCTACCTTTGCTATTCCATCTACAATCTGTATTGCATCAAAAGGACACGCCTTCACACAGTTTCCATACCCTAGACAACCATGACTGCAAGACTTTGCTCCACCATCTGGAACATACTTAATCATACTACAGTCCTCTACTCCTGTATACTCATAGTTCTTTGTTGTTTTTTCGCAATCTCCTGCACATTTTACAAAAGCCGTCATCCGAACACTTTCTTTTGCCTCTACCCCCATGATAGCAGCAATTTTTTTGCCGACAGACTCTCCTCCTACAGGACAGGCATTGACCGCTGCCGTACCTTTTGCTATGGCTGATGCAAGCCCTGAACAGCCAGGATAACCACATCCGCCACAATTATTTCCAGGAAGAACCTCTAACACAGCCTCTTCCTTCTCATCTACTGCAACTTTAAATACAATGCTGGCTACTCCGAGAAAAATTCCCAGAAACAATCCTACTCCACCAACTACCGTCACCGCAGTTAAAATCGCTGAAACACTCATATTCTTGCTCCTTTCTAAGTTGTCACAGCCAATCATTCCTAATACACTTATAGCAAGCCAGAGAACCCGCAAAAAGCAATTGCCATAAGTCCTGCTGTAATCAACACAATTGGCATTCCCTGAAATGATTCTGGTACATCATTATATTCAATCTTCTCACGTATCCCTGCAAGAATCGTAATTGCAATCAAGAAGCCTGCTGCTGTAAAAAATCCACTGGCAATGCTAAATCCAATACCATACTCTTTTTGTACATTGGTAAGGGCAACTCCAAGTACTGCACAGTTGGTGGTAATTAACGGCAAGTAAACGCCAAGCGCCTGATAGAGAGAAGGCACATACTTCTTTAGAAACATTTCTACAAATTGTACCAACGCCGCAATAACCAATATAAATACAATTGTTCGCAAATAAGTAATATCAAACCGCTCTAGCACAAACTTATAAATAATTGCAGCTACCGCAGATGCAATGGTTATAACAAAAATTACTGCGCCCCCCATACCTACAGCGGTATCCACTTTTTTAGAGACACCAAGGAATGGACATAACCCCAAGAACTGGCTTAGCACGACATTGCTTACTAACGAAGAACTAATCATTAACACCAACAATTCTGTCACAACATCTAGCATCTTTTATCCCTCCTTTTTTCTGTTGGCATCCGCCACAGATCCTGGAACACCATCCACATCAACAAAACGGTGTGAACAACTTCCGTCTGAACAGTCTGAACAATTTGAGCTACATCCTGATTGTATTTTATCAACATTTTTTCCTTTCTCTTGTAGTTTCCTCTTCACACGATTTTGGATTGCAGTCAGTGCAGCTAACACGAAAAAGGCCCCAGGCGCAAGAATGAAAATGCTGATTGGAACATATTCAATTGGTTCTGACAGATTCATACATGCACAAATCCAAGCTAAAACTTTGTTAATCACAGGAAAACCAAACAATTCTCCTGCACCTAAAAATTCCCGTACTGCTCCAATCACAGTCAATGCCACCGTGAACCCAAGCCCCATCCCAAGGCCATCAAAAAAGGATGGAATCACAGAATTTTTTGACGCAAACGACTCCGCACGCCCAAGAATAATACAGTTTACCACAATCAGCGGAATATAGATACCAAGTGCAGCGTACAAACTAGGAACAAAACCCTGCAAAAGTAATTCCACCATTGTGACAAAAGAAGCCACAATTACAATGAAAGCTGGTATTCGAACTCTGTTTGGAATAATATGTCGAAGTAGCGAAATAATGACATTGCTCAACACCAACACTGCTGTCGTTGTCAAACCCATCCCCAATCCATTGATTGCTGAAGTAGTCACTGCAAGCGTTGGACACATGCCCAATGCCAATACAAATGTAGGATTTTCTTTTACAAGTCCATTGAAAAATACTTCCGCAGCGCCTTGTTTTGGCACATGATTTGCTGTATTTGTATCACTCATTTACCGCGCCCCCTTCCATTTCTGCAAGAACACCGTCAAAAAACAGTAGCCCTCCATTCACACCATTCACCACTGCATTTGTTGTGATTGTCGCACCACTTATCGCATCAATTTCACTGTCATTGGCAGCCCCTGACTTTGTGTATGTAAATTGCTGTGCTGTCCTATCTGTAAACTGTGGAACCAACACATCCCCTGCCTTCATCCCAAGGCCAGGTGTCTCCGAAATACTCAAAAGTGATATACCATTTACTGTTCTTTCCAATGTAATTCCCATAGAAAATTGTATATCGCCACCATACCCTTCATGATCTGTCACAGTAATTACATATCCTATCACATTACCTGAAGCGTCTAACGCCTGCATCACCTCATCAATAGAAACATTTGAATCCAATCCTGCTACAAAATGTGCTGATGGACCATCCTCCTCAAACAAAGGCTCAAATGAACTCGCCACCGAAAATACATTCTTACAAGCCTGCGCCTTGGCCTTTGCCTTCTGTTCCATAATTGGCTCTTTTGTGATATCATACACAATTCCTAAAAGCAGCCCTGCCACAAGAGTAATTGCAAAAAGCACCAACGCATCCCGTATCATTGCCCGCTGCTCATTACCTGCGTTCTTCATCTATTCTTTGCCTCCTTACACACCATCCTAATCAAAAACATAACCTAAAAGTTATTAAACACTCACACTAATATCCATGTCGCGGCTTTGCCGCAACTCAAATCATGAGTGTGAAACTTCTCCACGAAACTGCCTTTGCTGTGAGTGGAAACTGCCACAGGCAGTTAGAAGTACTTCTCACACTAATCACATTACGAATGTTTTTCACTGTCCATGTCTTATTTTTTCCCAAAAGCCCTAGGCCTTGTAACTTTTTCGATCAATGGAACAAGTAAATTTCCTAGGATGATCGCATAGGATACTCCTTCTGCCGAAGGTCCAAACACTCTAAATATCCCTGTCATAATCCCTAAAAATATCCCAAACACATACTGTCCACGCGGCGTAATCGGTCTAGTCACATAGTCTGTTGCCATAAAAAAAGCCCCGAGCATCAAACCTCCACCTGCAAGTTGTGATAAGAGATAGTTTATATCAAGGCCACGCCCACCAAACAACAATATAAACACAACAAAACTAAGAATATAAGAACCTGGTACTCGCAGATCAATCACTTTGATTATTAACAAAAATGCCGCTCCAATCAAAAGCGCTATCATACTGGTTTCACCAATTGTTCCCGCTGTTTTTCCTATCACCATATCTATCAACTGTGGTGCTTGTTCTCCTGCCTTGATTGCTGCTAGTGGTGTTGCACCTGTATATGCATCACAGTCAAAATTCGTCATAATAGAAGTAAATGAAATCAACAAAAAGCACCTAGCACCCAATGCAGGATTCATAAAATTCTGTCCTAATCCTCCAAAAAGCATTTTCACTACAAGGATTGCAAACATACCACCAATCACTCCGATCCACAAGGGTGCTTTAGGTGGTAGATTCAGTGCTAACAAAAGACCTGTAACCACTGCTGAAAAATCCCAAATAGTATCTTTTCTTTTCATGCACTTCCCATATATGTATTCTGAAAGAACTGTGGTTGCCACTGTAATTGCAATTAGCAAAAATGCATGTATTCCAAAATGAAATACTCCAAACACCGTGGCTGGCAGCAAGGCTATGACCACATACTGCATAATGCGCGCTGTCGTAACACTGGCACGAATATGCGGATTTGATGATACTTGAAATAGTTTTTCCACGTCATTTGCCCCCTTTATTTCTTTCTCTTCCCAAGTATAGTTTTCCTCATGGACTTAATAGATTGGGTTAATTGCCGCTTTGCTGGACAGACATAACTGCAACAGCCACATTCGCAACATTCCATTCCATCATTTGCAACAAACGCTTCCTCGTCATGACGTTGTGCAAGCTCTGCCAGTTTTTTGGGCATGACGCGTCCTGGACACACTTCTACACACCGTCCACAATTGATACAAGGACTTGGCTCCATCGCCGATACTTCATCATGTGTCAAACACAAAAGTGCTGATGCGGTCTTGGTAGTTGGCACATTAAGATCAAACAGTGCAAACCCCATCATTGGCCCGCCAGATACTACTTTTTCTGGCTCTGTCTGAAAACCCCCCGCCTCATCGATCAAATCCTTATAATTCATACCAATCCGAACATAAAAATTTCTAGGTTCACGAATAGCATCGCCCGTCACTGTAACAATTCGATTCATCAAAGGCTTTCCCTCTATCACAGCATGATAAATTGCCACAACTGTATCAACATTATCCACTACACAACCTGCATCTGCTGGAAGCATAGAAGAATTGATTGCCCTACCTGTTGTAGCATAAATTAGTTGCCTTTCTGCTCCCTGTGGATATTTGGTTTTAAGCGATTTAACACTGATCCTCTCCTCATTCTGTACAAGATTAGAGAGAAGTTCAATACAATCTGTTTTATTGTCTTCTATCGCAAGAATTCCTTGCGCATTGTCAAAAAGGCGAAGCATAATCTTTAAGCCATCTATCAGTTTTTGTGGCTCTTCTAACATTCTTCTGTAATCAGAAGTAAGATATGGTTCACATTCAGCACAATTCGCTATGACATACTCAATCTTCTCTGGCTCTTTGGGCGAAAGCTTTACATGTGTTGGAAATCCTGCACCTCCCATTCCGACAATCCCAGCTTCCTGTATCAATGTTATAATCTCTTTCTTATCTAGCGTTGTGACATCATGAGGCGTATAGGAAACTTCCTCAAAAATTCCATCGTTATCAATAATGATGGAATTAACTAAATCTCCTGTGACCACGCGCCTAGGCTCAATCGTCTTGACTGTGCCTGATACTGTCGCATAAATTGGCGCTGAAACAAAACCGCCTGCTTCTGCAATCTTTTGCCCCCCTAATACTCTGTCCCCTTTTTTTACCACAGGTACAGCAGGCGCACCAATATGCTGACTGAGTGGATAAACCATCTCACCCTTTGGCACGATCGTCTTAATTGGCTTATCTTTTGACAAATTCTTGCCATCATAGGGGTGTACTCCGCCCCGAAATGTGAGTTTTGACATTTTTATAAACCTACTCCTTTCAACGTCTAGGATTTTGCAATATTAATCATGCAATAGTCAAATTCTTGTACAGTAACTCTATATACTGCTCAAAGACTTTGCACAAAATCATATTAAGTGAATAGATCCCTATTAAAAAAATCTCTGATTTTTCAATCTCTTTCGACATGCTGTCAATACTATCGCAAACGACACTTTATTGTTAAAAAATCTCTAATTTTTCAACCTATCACTTTATATTATTGTAACTTTTTTCATATTACAAGTCAAATTTTATTTGTAAATCAATCTTGTACTTCTAACCATTTGCAGCAAAGGCTGCTTCACGGAGAAGTACTATGTTTCACGCTTTTCATCATATGGGTAGTGTTCTCAACCTACAAGTATCTCGCCTTAAGAACAAATTTGCATTGCAAACAATTTTCATACTACTTGAAATGTAGTACAATAAAAAGAAAGACTAGTTTATTTCTGCCACTTGGAGGGAACAATTTATGTTATTGTACAAAGATCTCCTCGATACATTTGTCACAATGACCAGACAAATTATTAGAGAGCACTTAACTGGAATATATTTGCATGGTTCTATGGCTATGGGGTGTTTTCATCCTGAGAAAAGCGATATAGATCTCATTATTGTCATTGAAGACTCTATTTCTAATCAACAAAAGTTAGAGTTTATGCATGCTGTTGTACGCCTAAATCAACAAGCACCCAAAAAAGGAATAGAATTAAGTATTGTCAAAAAAGCCTACTGTTGTCCTTTTGTTTACCCAACTCCTTTTGAACTGCACTTCTCCCCCATACACTTACAACGATTTTATGACAATCCACAAAATTATATAGAAACTATGCATGGAACAGATATTGATTTAGCTGCGCACTTTACAGTACTTCAACACTATGGCATCGTATTGTATGGAGAACCAATCAAGAAGGTATTTGACATTGTACCACCAAACGCCTATCTTGATAGTATTTGTGCTGATATTGCAACTGCACATGAAGACTGTAACAAAGACCCTATATCGGTTTCGTGCAATTTGTGCAGAGTTCTCGCCTTTCTAAAAGAAGGTTGCTGTCTATCCAAAAAGGCAGGTGGAGAATGGGGAATCGCACATCTTTCTCCAAATTGGCATCCACTTATTCAAGAAATCTTAGAATGTTATACAACTAATACGCCACTAACTGCCACTCAACATACAATTGATCTGTTTGTAGATGAATTGATGCACATGATCGACGATACTCTTACACAAACTTTTTGACACTTTGTATAATCTATGATAAGTTATACTTATCACCGTTTCAATCTATCGGGCCTCCTTGTGATGCCTCCTTACGAACACTTGCGAAAGGAAAAACCATTTAACCATTATGAAATGTATTGAAAAAGATCTAGGGATTCTTTCACCAAAATACCCAATAGAGAACTTCTGTGTTCCAAAACAAACTTTGTTCATTGATATAGAAACCACTGGATTATATGTACGCAGTTCTAACCTTTATATGATTGGTTGTGCCTATTACAACGGTGATAATCCGCCTGTTTCATGGCACTCTATTCAGTGGATCGCTGATAACTATGAAGATGAGATTGCTGTGCTTCATGCATTTGTTGCCTTTGCAAAACCCTATCGCTATCTTATACATTTTAATGGCAATCAATTTGATATCCCCTATCTACAAAGCAAACTAGAACAACATCAAATTGATTTTCAATTAGATAACTTTGAGGGTATTGATATCTACAAACGAATCTCACCTTATAAGCTATTTTTAAAACTTCCAAATTGTAAACAAAAAACAATCGAAACTTTTCTGACAGACACCGTTCGCGAAGACCACTATACTGGCGGAGAGCTCATTGATATTTATCACGAGTATGTACTAAATCATAGTGCTCAGAACGAACATTTCTTACTTTTGCACAATGAAGAAGATATCAAAGGAATGTTTGAAATTGTAGCCGCTCTTTCCATTTTTGACCTCTTTCATCTTCCTGTAACAGTCACCAGAGTTCAGGCCAACTATTACAAAGATATCAATCAACAACAATGTTCCGAAATTATTATGAATCTAAAGCTTCCTACCCCATTACCTACACAAATTACTTATAGTGCAAATGGTTGTTACTTTAGTGGGGGTGGCGAGGATGGAAAACTACGTGTTCCTATCTTTGAGGGTGAACTAAAATACTTCTATGC
>CAJUHQ010000106.1 GCA_910586095.1 uncultured Lachnospiraceae bacterium
GTGGTGTTGGTGCCAGAATATTTTTTATGCAGGTTTTGGATTTACAAACTGGCCTAATGATGTCTGCAATGATTTGGTTTTGCGCGATGATGGGACAGTTGAATTTATCTGTGTGTCAGATGAATATCGCCAGGCAATTACATATTTTCATGATTGGTATGCAGAAGGGCTAATGGATGTTGAAATGTTTAGCCAGTCGGATACACAGTTGATTTCAAAGTGTTCACAGGGTTATGTAGGGGTTGCAACATGGTGGTATATTGAGGAGGTCATGGGGGACTATGCGGATGATTATGTATTTTTGCCTATCCTTGATGGTCCCGATGGAACCCATCATGTGACTGTGAGAACAGGCGGCGGGATCAATAGCGGAAGTTTGAATATCACAAAAGCTTGCAAAAGTCCGGCGAATCTACTACGTTTCTTTGATATGTGGTATGACCCTGAGATTGTTATGCAGCTTCAGTATGGTCCTATTGGTGTGTATTTTGTGGAGCAGGACGAAAATGGTGTGTGGTTGAGTATTTCAGATGAGGAGAGCCGTGCAAAATATGGAAAAGGTTCAGGAGAGCTAAAAGGTGAACAGGAGGTAGCAGGTCCAAAATTAATTCTCAGTGATTATTATCAGACAACATTTAAGATGGAAGATCGCGCAATCGAGCGCCTGACAGATTTATATGATTTTTGGATGCCCTATGTCGATAGCACGACAACTTATCCAGTGGATTGTGTGTTTACAGGTAGAGAGTTAGATGATATTGACTGGTACAAAACCAATTTTGAAAGTGCTGTGTCTGAACAAGAGGGAATCTGGCTCAAGAATGGAGGGCCTACAGATGAAGAATGGGAGAAATATATAACGCATTTGAGAGAAAAATGTGGTATGGATAAACTGTTGGCAGTATACCAAGCAGCATATGATCGATATTCAGGAAAAGAAAGCGTTCAATAATAAAATAAAAGAGAAAGAAAATATATCGGAGCACAAAGAAATGGTTTTGTTCCGATATATTTTCATACTAGTGGGTTATAAGTAACACGAAGATGATGATCTCAAAATACAAAAGAATTAAATAGGTTTAGTTGTCGTAAACAGATCAGCATGATATAATGTTATGTACAAGAATCATACAAAAAGGCATCCGCCAAAGACATGATATCTGTATGCTGACAAAATATAATAGAAATAGAATAATGACAAAAAGGAGAGTTCACTATGACAAGTCAGATTTTGCGGGATGCACGAAAATATGAGGAAGAGATGGAAAGAAGGATCGCAAAGGCAGTGCGTCCGTCCTTTCATTTGTCGGCACGTGTCGGCTGGATGAATGATCCCAATGGTTTTTCTTTTTATAAGGGTAAATATCACTTATTTTATCAATATAATCCATATGATACACATTGGAGTACGATGCACTGGGCACATGCAGTCAGCGAAGATCTGCTGCATTGGGAAAACCTTCCAGTGGCACTAGCTCCCGATATGGATTATGACAAGGACGGATGTTTTTCTGGCAATGCCATCTCTCTTTTAGATGGACGACAATTGTTAATGTATACAGGAGTTGCCAAAGAAACATTGCCTGATGGAAGCAAACGTGAAGTACAGACGCAATGTATTGCAGTCGGGGACGGGATGGAGTATGAAAAGTATATACAAAATCCTGTGTTGGATGAAAGACATTTGCCTGAAAATGCGAGTCGGTATGATTTTCGCGATCCAAAGTTGTGGCGAGAAACTGATGGTTCCTATCGCTGCGTGGTAGCCAACTGTACACAAAACAAAGATGGAAGGATTCTTTTGTACAGTAGTCAAGATGGATTTTCATGGAAATATGAGGGCATTTTAGCTGAAAATAGAGGACGTTTTGGGATGATGTGGGAGTGTCCAGATTTCTTTGAGTTGGATGGCAGACAAGTTCTTTTGACAAGTCCACAAGATATGATGCCGCAAGGGTTTGAGTATCACAATGGAAATGGGACACTTTGTCTGATTGGAATGTATGACAAACAGACAGGTGCTTTTACTGAGCAGAGCAATCAAGCGGTTGATTATGGCATTGACTTCTATGCGCCGCAGACCATTTTGACACCGGATGGGCGCAGAGTCATGATTGGTTGGATGCAAAACTGGGATACTTGTACGATTCACTGTGACGAACGGCCGTGGTTTGGGCAGATGAGTCTGCCGCGAGAGCTTTTTATTAGAAATGGAAGGCTGTGCCAAAGACCAATTCATGAGTTAGAACAAATGCATGATCAAAAAGTGGAATACAAAAATGTTATGTTTACAGATGTACTAAAATTAGAAGGTATCCAAGGGCGCAAAATTGATATGGAATTGACCATACAACCAGGCGATCATACAATGTATCACAAATTTGCCGTGCGTTTTGCACAAAATGATACATACCAGACATCCATCAGCTATAGACCTCACGAATCAATTGTCAAGGTGGACAGAAAACATTCAGGTTCTAGAAGAGCAATTATTCATCAGCGTCGCTGTCTCGTAAAAAGTACAGAAAAGGCTATCAAACTCCGAATAATTTTGGATCAGTTTAGCGTAGAGGTTTTTGTCAATGATGGTGACTATGTACTTTCTGCAACATTCTATACAGATCCTATAGTAGATGGAATTTCTTTCTTTGCAGATGGACTAGTGTGTATGAATGTTGTAAAATATGATTTGATAGACAATTATAAAAAGGAATAATAAAAACTTTGTGCGGGCGTATTTGGCACAAAAATTAGTAGACGTTGAAAGGAGCATGGTTATCAAAATGAAACAGTATGATGTAGTAGCATTAGGAGAATTGCTGATTGATTTTACGGAAAATGGAAAGAGTAGTCAAGGAAATCCAGTGTTTGAGGCAAATCCAGGCGGTGCGCCTTGCAATGTGCTGGCAATGCTGGCAAAATTAGGGCATCAGACGGCTTTTATTGGAAAGGTAGGCAAAGATTTTTTTGGTGAACAGCTACGAGATGCAATTACAGAGGTTGGTATTGATGCTGCAAATCTGTTGATGGATGAGGAAGTTCATACCACACTTGCGATGGTTCACACGGCACCAGACGGAGATAGAGATTTTTCATTTTATCGTAATCCTGGAGCAGATATGATGCTGACAGAGGCAGAGCTATCAAAAGAGATGCTCCAAAATACCAAGCTGTTTCATTTTGGTACTCTTTCTATGACTCATGAGGGAGTTCGGGCTGCTACAAAGAAAGCGATTTGTGTTGCAAAAGAGGCAAAAGCGTTGATCTCCTTTGACCCCAATCTGCGTCCTCCACTCTGGAAATCCTTAGACGAAGCAAAAGAGCAAGTGCTATATGGATTAGGGCAATGTGATATCCTTAAGATTTCGGACAATGAGATACAGTGGCTTACAGGAGAGGAGGATTATTCAGCAGGCGTTGCGTGGATCACTAGCAGATATCAGATTCCACTGATATTGGTATCGATGGGCAGACAGGGAAGTAGAGCCTATTATAAAGGAAGTATGGTGGAGGTTGCTCCATTTTTGCAGGAACACACTATAGAGACAACAGGAGCTGGTGATACATTCTGCGGCTGTGTGTTACATGCGATTTGTGAACATGGATTAGAGGATTTGACAGAGGAGAAACTTAAGGATATGTTGATGTTTGCCAATGCGGCGGCTTCTGTGATTACGACGCGCAAGGGCGCTTTGCGCGTGATGCCAAGTCGTGATGAGATACAAGCAGTGATGTCAACATGTGATGCATGATGATGTCGCATGGAGGGGTAGATGAAACTGATAGAACTGTATTTGGAATCCTTTTTGTATTCCTGTGTCACCATTGCGATTCACGGATTTGAGATTGTCGGTGTTTTTGTTATTATTACGGCTGGTGTAAAGGGGCTCATAAACTATATCAAAAAGAAACCAGATGTACGATTAAAGTTAGCTCAAGGAATGGCGCTTGGTCTGGAATTTAAACTAGGGAGTGAAATTCTGCGCACGGTTGTGGTTAGAGAGTTGACAGAGGTGGTGTTTGTCGCCGCTATTATTGCAGTGCGTGCAGCCTTGACGCTGCTGATTCACTGGGAGATCAAGAATGAAAAAGACACTGACTGAAAAACCAAAGATTTTTCATATGACACAGGGAAATCCTGGGAAGCTGATTGTTGCTTTTGCACTCCCACTCATGCTAGGAAATGTATTTCAACAACTATACACTGTGGTTGACACAATGGTAGTAGGAAAATATTTGGGTGTCAGTGCGCTGGCAGCGCTAGGGGCCTGTGACTGGATGAATTGGATGATGTTGGGGATTGTGCAAGGCTTTACCCAAGGTTTTGCGATTCTGATGGCACAGGAGTTTGGAGCAAGACGCTATGATAGACTGCGCAGTGTTATTGGAAACTCCACAATGTTGGCCATTTTGTTTTCACTTTTGCTAACTGTAGGAGGTCAGATTGCGGCACGCCCTATGCTTCTTTTCTTGCAGACACCACAGACTATTCTTGCAGATGCTTTGTTGTATTTGCGTATTATGTTTGCGGGAATTCCAATTGTGATGGCATATAATTTATTGGCCTGTATTTTGCGCGCGCTAGGGGATGGAAAAACACCGCTGCAAGCGATGGTAGTTGCCTCTATTACCAATATTGTGTTGGACCTGATTTTTGTGATGGGGTTTCAATGGGGAATCGCAGGTGCGGCTGTTGCAACCTTGATTGCTCAGTTAGTGTCTAGTGTTTATTGTATGTATCACATTGGAAAGCTTGAGATTTTACGTATGGAACACTCTGATTTTCGGCCGCAGACACAGCTTTTTATGCGATTGTTAGGACTTGGGGCGCCAATGGCATTTCAGAACTGCATCATTGCAGTTGGAGGCATGATTGTGCAGTTTGTAGTCAATGGTTTTGGCGTGCTCTTTATTGCAGGCTTTACAGCAACCAACAAGTTGTATGGTGTTTTGGAGATTGCTGCGACTTCTTATGGATATGCCATGATTACATATGTGGGGCAAAATCTGGGAGCAGGCGCCTATGAGCGTATCCGAAAGGGGATGCGCTATGCAGTATTGCTTGCGATAGCAACATCTGTGTTGATTGCGGTGTTGATGCTTTGTTTTGGCAAAGGGATTCTAGGATGGTTTATCTCAGGAACTCCACAGGAAGAAGCGCAGACATTGCAAATTGCCTATTTCTATCTGTCTATTATGAGTCTTTGCTTACCTGTGCTTTATATTTTGCATGTGGTGCGCTCAGCTATTCAAGGAATGGGCAATACTTTATTGCCAATGGTATCTGGTATTGTAGAGTTTCTTATGCGCACAATTACGGCGCTTTTGCTACCTCTGGCAGTTGGAGAAGTCGGAATTTTTTTTGCAGAGATAGCAGCATGGTTTGGAGCAGATGTGGTGTTGGTGGTAAGCTATTTTGTGGTAGCAGGAAAATGTCTTCACAAAAAGATGGAAGTTAGATAAGAATAAAATACAAATGGGCTTCGTTGACGCATACAGGCTTTTGTGATAAGATGAAATAATAGGAAGAAAAAGTGAATCGGTTTATTTTTGTAAAGGTAATGTGTATGTATGACAGGATACATACACATTTCGTTCGCAAGAATTTGGTTATTTTATGGTTGACTACTATAAGAAATTATTATATAAGGAGGAATCAAAATGAATATTCCAAGCAGTGAACGACTAGAAAAAGTGTATGGGGAGAGTACAGAGAGTAAAAAACGTTTCCTCGCGCTTGCAGAGAATTTTCAAAAAAAATATGGACATGAAGAGGCAGCGTTTTTTTCTTCGCCTGGACGGACAGAAATGATTGGTAATCATACAGACCATAATGGAGGCAAGGTGATTGCAGGAAGCATTGATCTTGACACAATTGGAGCTGCTATGCCAAACAACAGTACAGTGATACATATTACTAGCGAAGGGTATAACAAGGAGATTGTAGTAGATCTCACAAAGCTTGAACAGATTGCAAAGGTGAGCAATACAGATGCATTACTGGCTGGTATGATGGAAGGCGCACAGAAGTTTGGCTTTGAGGTTGGTGGTTTTGATGCATATGTATCAACCAATGTTATTGCTGCTGCGGGTGTAAGTTCTTCAGCATCCTTTGAAATGCTAATTTGTACAATCATCAATCACTTTTTTAATAAAGGTGCTATGAGTTGTGCAGACTATGCAAAAATTGGAAAATATGCAGAGAATGTTTATTGGAATAAAGCATCAGGAATGATGGATCAGATGGCCTGTGCGGTAGGCGGCCCTGTACTGTTTGACTTTGCAAATGGCAGTCAGCCAGAATACAAACCCCTTCAGTTTTCATTCCAAGAAAAAGGCTATCGTCTAGTGATTGTCAATACAGGAAAAGGACATGCAGATTTGAGTGAAGAATACTCAGGGATTCCTAATGAGATGAAAGAAGTAGCAAAGGTTCTTGATGTAGATCTTTTGTGCGAAACAACTCTTGAGAAGTTACTTGTGCACATCAATGAAGTTTCCAATGATAGAGCTGTGCTTCGTGCGATTCATTTCTTTGAGGAAAATCGAAGAGTAGAGGAAATGGCAGAGGCAATCGAACAAGAAGATATGACAAAGATTTTAGCGTTAATCAGTGAGTCTGGAACGTCTTCGTGGGAACTACTACAAAACTGTTATTCATTACAGGATTGCAGGGAGCAGAAGATTACACGCACGCTTGCTTTGACAGAGCTGTTTTTGAAAAAAATTGGTGCGGGTGTCTGTCGTGTACATGGCGGCGGATTTGCAGGTGTGATTATGTGTTTGGTGCCACTTGCACAGGCTGACAAGTATGTGGAGTACATAGCGCAATACGTAGGTAAAAATAACGTATATCCAATGAATATTCGCGCAGTGGGTTCAGTTAAAATCTAATGTAGGTTGTGTTTCGGTCCTAGAAGCGTATTCTGTACATAAAAACAATGCCCTCGTCAAATTTTTTGACGGGGGCATTATCATTCATTATGGTAGAAAAAATAAAATGTTATTCCTCAACAAATCCCATGATAATATCATCGATTTCGTTCCATTCATCATCATTTAAAATCTGGTCATCTATATCAATATCATAGGTTTTCTCAACAGGGTCTAAATAAGAAACTTCAGCAACTCTAGGAGTAATTGCCTCTAAAATATTGTTGGCATACTCATTCTCCAAAACTGCCCATTCTTCATCACTGAGTGCATCAAAATTGGTGCCAGCATGCTTAGCGGCGAAATCGTCATTGACAGTAGTGGCATCATCAACAATAATATTGATGAAATCTAGAGGATACAATGTTAAGGTTAATGTACCTAAAGGAGAACTCTCACCATACAATTCTACAACAGGCTCATCCCATTTTGTTTTGAGTAGGATATCCTTAGAAATTGCGTAGAACTGATCGATGATTGCTTGATCGACTACTTCCGTATTGATTCCGAGGAAATACATAAGACTTTCTGCATAGTATTCAATTTCGGATTCGTACAGTGCAATAGCAGCCTCTTCTGTATCGAACTTGTTCTCGACATACCGCGCATAATCGCCATAGAAGCTTGTCTTTAATGCATCATCAACAAACTGTGAGCAATCTTCTGCGCTGTTGATAGAACCCCAGTTATCATCAGATAGGTAATACTTTGCAGAGTGAATGGTATCGCCAACAAATGTAATTTCTGCTGTGCAGATCATATCGTTTTTGTCGTTGAAATTGTAGTAGTAAATTTCTTCTTTATCGTCAACGACATCTGGTTCACCATAAGCTGCCTTTACATCATCTGGAGTGGATTTGTAAGAGATACCAGACGGCAGAACTACTTGCAATCCATCTTTTTGTGAGGAGAACAGAACCTTCAGGGACTCAACAGAACAATCTGCCAGCTTAGCACTTTCTGACTCCATATTGATTGCGCCGACAACAATATACTTTGAGGAATCTTCGTTATACATTTCAAAAGTGTTAGAGCCCTCAAAGGATTCTAGTTCAAAGGAATCTTTGTTATCGTAATTGTTTGAAATGTGCCAACCATTGTTAAGTAAATCGGACATCTCACATGGGAATGTATAAGATGTACCTTCGATAACAATCTCACCACCATCAATATTGGTGCCAATCATGCTAGTTCCGGTTTCAATCCATACATCCTTTTTGGCACCGCATGCGACTAATTGTGAGCATATTAGCGCACACATGCCCAATACTGCAACTTTTCTCATAACTATACCTCATTTTCTTTCTTTTAGGAATTGAAGTGTATGTATTCCTAAAAAAATACATATGCCATGAATGTGGCAAAATTGATAGAACAAACATACTTATTATAATCAAAAAAACGCTTTTCGTCAACACTATTTACTAAATTTGTGAAAGGGAGAACAATAGTTATTTCTGGAAAAATTTATGATTTTATCGATGTACATAGCCATGTGTTATGGCATTGTAGGGTGCCAAGTATTCAGAGCAATTTTTGTTGTAAAATCAATTGACGCATGTAATATAATGCCATACAATAAAATTCAGATAAGCATAGACAAAAATGTTTTTAAAAGAAAGGCAGTTAACTATAAAAAAGAAGATAGAGCAGTGAGTACAAAAGTAAATTTGCAAGTTGAGAAAGGAGCATAGCAAGTTATATGAAAACGAACAATTTCTTTATGCCAGCGTTAGCGCTGATTGCGCTACTGTTGCCGCTTACATCGAGTTTATTAGACCCGAGATTTGCATGGGTTTTATTTTTGGTAGTGGTTCTTGTGTCACGATTTTTTGTTGGACATCAAAAAATTACGATGCAGTGTGTAGATGTGGTATTTTATGCTTCGGTGTTACTGTTAACATTTTATTTTGTAGATACAGGAGTATCAAGGGGGATGTTTCCGCTTTTTGATGGGTTATCAGACAAAATCACATTCACAGATATGCTAGCATTGTGGGTGATGCTAGAAGTGACACTTCGATATATGTATTCAGACACAGTGACAATGGATCTGCTATCTATCACAGCAGGAGTGATTGCAGAGCTTACATTAGTCATCAATGGCAGATGGAGTGCGCAGTTTGTTATGCTTGTGTTAGCGTTGGGAGTGGCATCAATAGTAGTGCCAGTGGCAGAGCAAATAAAAAGAGCACTACAGTTATTTTTTGGTTCTGCTTTTATTTTGTGCAATATTTCGTTGTTGATTTACTATACAGGATGGCTTCATGTAAATACCATGTCGTACTCGATCGAAAAGAGCATTGTGGGAGAATTGGGCCTAAGTATGTTAGCGTTGTATATTTTGCGTGAGTGGGATAAGATTCCAAAGGGAACGCCCATCAATAGAGTACGGATGTTTGGACTACAAAGCAAGATAAGACGCGGGATAAAAATTGCTATTTGTGCCATTGCAGTTATGGTAGTACTAGGATGTGATATGGGAATTGGAAGCAGTACAAAAGTCGCATTTCTTACACAAGAGGGTGTTCTTACAAATACGATTGTATCGCTTTTGTATCAAGTTTATGAAGCTGTGCAGGCTGCTTTGAATTATAATTTGATAGGAATTAGCTTTGCAACGTTTGGTTTTAGTGGAGCTATTGTGGCAATGGGATTTGTCGGAGGAAGCATTTACCTTTTGTACAGAGCCATGCAACATCAATCTAGTGAGAAAAAGAGACTTATAGCCATTGCACTATTTGAGGTGATACAACTGCTTGTGCTTCCAGTTGCATGGGAGCTTCTTGTGCTGTATATGCTATTTTTATACGGTGCGGTGAGTGAAAATGGAATCTTGTGCGATACAATAAAAATATTCTTTAAAAAGCAAAAGATAACCCCACCTCAATAAGTGTGATGTACTAGTAATTGCAAAGAAAAAAATTTGATAAAGATAAGACTAAAAGTATACAAGGGGTGAGGTAAATGATTAAAAATATTGTCTTTGATATGGGAAATGTGCTTACAATTTATCATCAAAAGGAGTATATTTATCAATATGTAGATAATGAAGAGGATTTTAGATGGATAAAAAATCAATTGTGTACATCCGTGGAGTGGTTGCAGATGGATAGAGGAAGTATTACGGACGAGGAGGCAATTGTTTCTGTGTGCAAAAGACTTCCTATGCATCTTCATAGTGTTGCCAGACGCTTTATCAATGAGTTTAGAATGAACCATGCCCCCAATCCTCCTATGGAACAGTTGGTAAAGGATCTTTCTCAGAGAGGTTATAATCTGTATTTGCTGTCTAATACATCTTGTCGTTTTAGAAAGTTTTGCAAATGTATACGTTCCATTGATTATATGGATGGAATCTGGATATCTTGTGAGCATGGTTTTTTAAAGCCAGAGCGCGAGGCGTATTTTAGCTTTTTTAAGACATTTGGTCTAGAACCGCAGGAATGTTTCTTTATCGATGATATGCCTGCCAATATAGAGGCAGCCGCGAATGTAGGAATGGCAGGTTGTGTGTATTATGGTAATGTGGAAGAACTGAGAATGGTTTTAAAAAGTAATGGAGTTAATTTATAGAGTGAGCCTTGATTAAAGTCATCGCAGTAAATGGTTCTGACATGGAGGATGAACATGATTATAGGAATAGATCTAGGGACCACCAATAGTTTGGCATGTGTATATAGAAATGGGAGAGCAGAGCTGATTCCCAATCAATTAGGTGAGAATTTGACACCGAGTGTAGTAAGTATAGATGAACGAGGAAATATGCTTGTGGGTGCTGTCGCAAAAGAACGATTGGTGTCTTATCCAGATCAAACCGCAGCATCATTTAAACGCTATATGGGTACAGACATAAAAGTACATTTAGGACCAAAAAGTTTTACGCCGCAGGAGTTATCCTCCTTTGTGGTTCGCCGGCTAAAGGAGGACGCTGAGCGGTATCTTGGAGAGGCAGTGACAGAGGCGGTTATCAGTGTACCCGCCTATTTTAATGACAGTCAAAGGGCGGCAACACGTGAGGCAGGACTTTTAGCGGGACTTCGTGTAGAGAGAATTGTCAATGAACCTTCAGCGGCCGCACTTGCGAGCAGTATGATAAGCGGAAAGGATGAACAGTGCTATCTAGTGTTTGATTTTGGAGGAGGAACATTGGATGTTTCTGTTGTGGACTATTTTGACAAAGTGATAGAGATTGTAGCAGTAAGCGGAGATAATCATCTTGGAGGAAATGATTTTGACCAGTGTATAGCACAATATTTTTGTCAGAGTCATCAGCTAGAATTTGATTGTCTTGACAGTGCGCAGCAGGCAACACTTTTGCGTCTTTCTGAGCGCTGCAAGAAAGAGCTAACCCAAAAGGAAGCTACATTCTTGCACTTTGAGATAGATGGAGAGGATAAGGCGGTTGTGTTTAACAATGAGATACTTGTTCAATGTTGTGCCAATCTGTTTGACCGCGCTTCGATAGCTGTAAAAAATGCGCTTCGAGACAGTGGTTATTCTTCGCAGGAAATTGATGAAATTGTAGTGGTAGGAGGCTCTGGAAAGATGCCAGTGGTCAGCTATTTTTTGGAGACTCTTTTAGGAAAGGCACCCATTATGTTAGGCTCTCCTGATGAGATAGTCGCACAAGGGGCAGGGCTCTATGCAGGTATCAAGGCACGAAATGAAGAGATTAAAGATGTTGTGCTCACAGATATTTGCCCGTTTACACTGGGTACAAACATTGTAAATAAAGGCAATTACAAAAGAGATATCATGTCTGCGATTATCGAACGAAACACCACGCTTCCAGCTTCTAAAAGTGAGTACTATACCAATGTGGGGGACAATCAAAAGGTAGTAAAGATAAAAATTTATCAAGGTGAATCCGTTTATTGTGATGAGAACTTATATCTAGGAGAGGTGCAACTAGAGATCAATGCACGACATGCATATGAGGCTAGCATTGAGGTAACATTTTCTTATGATATTAATGGAATATTGGTAGTAGATGTGTTAGATAGAAAGAATAACAATACCCGTCAGAAAGTTTTGACAAGCAAGAATCTTAGACTTACACAAAATGAGTTAGAAAAGCGCATAAAGGAGCTTCAAAGCTACAAAACCAATCCTGTGGGTGATGAGAGAAACAATCTGCTGTTTGCGCGCGGAGAGCGGTTGTACAAGGAAACTACAGGTGCTAACAGAGAGCGAATTATGATGGCATTACAAGAATTTGGGGCAGCAGTAAAATGTGGTGATAGGCAAAGAATTTTATATATGCGTAAGAAC
>CAJUHQ010000107.1 GCA_910586095.1 uncultured Lachnospiraceae bacterium
CTCAGGATATGTGACTGCAAGACGACATCCTCTATGACCCATCATAGGATTGAACTCATGCAAAGACGCAATAATATTCTTAATTGCTTCTACTGTATTACCTTGTGCTTGTGCAAGCTTTTCAATATCAGCTTCCTCTGTAGGAACAAACTCATGAAGAGGTGGATCTAAGAAACGAATTGTAACTGGGTTACCTTCGAGAGCTTCGTATAACGCCTCAAAATCACCCTGCTGATAAGGAAGAATTTTTTCGAGGGCTGCCTCTCTCTCTTCTATAGTATCTGCACAGATCATCTCACGGAATGCAGCAATTCTGCTCTCTTCAAAGAACATATGCTCTGTACGGCAAAGACCAATTCCCTCTGCGCCAAGCTCTCTTGCCTTCTTTGCATCCGTTGGAGTATCCGCATTCGTTCTTACCTTTAATGTTCTAAACTTGTCTGCCCAAGCCATAACTCTGCCAAATTCACCAGCAATTGTCGCATCTACTGTAGGAATTTGTCCATCATAAATATTACCTGTTGTACCATCAATAGAGATATAATCTCCCTCATGATACTCCTTGCCTGCCAATGTAAATTTCTTATTCTCTTCATCCATCAAAATAGCATCACAACCAGATACACAGCATGTACCCATACCACGTGCCACTACTGCTGCATGAGAAGTCATTCCTCCACGAACAGTAAGAATACCTTGTGCTGCTTTCATACCTGTGATATCTTCTGGAGATGTCTCTAGACGTACTAGAACCACCTTCTCACCTCTTGCATGCCATTCCTCTGCATCCTCTGCTGTGAACACTACCTTACCACAAGCAGCGCCTGGAGATGCTCCCAGTCCCTTGCCAGCAGGTGTAGCAGCCTTCAATGCTTTTGCATCAAACTGTGGATGCAATAGAGTATCGAGATTACGTGGATCAATCATTGCCACAGCCTCTTGCTCTGTTCTCATTCCCTCATCTACTAGATCACATGCAATCTTTAATGCTGCCTGAGCCGTTCTCTTTCCATTTCTTGTTTGAAGCATGTACAACTTACCGTGCTCAACAGTAAACTCCATATCCTGCATATCTCTATAATGATCTTCCAGCATCTTACATACATCTTTAAACTGTTCAAATGCCTCAGGGAACTTGTTCGCCATCTCTGTAATCTTCATAGGAGTACGAACACCTGCAACAACGTCTTCGCCCTGTGCATTCGTAAGGAACTCACCAAAAAGTCCCTTTGTTCCAGTAGCTGGATCACGTGTAAATGCAACACCTGTACCACAATCATCGCCCATGTTACCAAATGCCATAGACTGTACATTTACTGCTGTTCCCCATGAATAAGGAATATCATTATCACGACGATATACATTTGCACGTGGATTGTCCCATGAACGGAACACTGCTTTGATTGCTCCCATTAACTGCTCTTTTGGATCATCTGGGAAATCATTGCCAATTTTAGCCTTGTATTCTGCCTTAAATGCTCTTGCTAACTCTTTTAAATCGTCTGCATTAAGCTCAACATCTAACTTAACACCTTTCTTTTCTTTCATAGCATCAATCAGTTGCTCAAAATACTTTTTGCCAACCTCCATAACTACATCTGAATACATCTGAATAAATCTTCTGTAGCAGTCCCATGCCCAACGAGGATTATTAGATTTCTCTGCTATAACCTCTACAACATCCTCATTCAAACCGAGATTAAGGATTGTATCCATCATACCAGGCATAGAAGCTCTTGCTCCAGAACGAACAGAAACTAAAAGAGGATTTTCCTTATCTCCAAATTTCTTTCCTGTAATCTCCTCCATCTTTACAATATGCTCATTAATCTGGCTCTGAATTTCATCATTAATCTCACGGCCATCCTCATAGTATTGTGTACAAGCCTCAGTTGTAATTGTAAATCCTTGAGGAACTGGAAGTCCAATATTAGTCATTTCTGCAAGATTTGCTCCCTTGCCGCCAAGCAGTTCACGCATATCTGCATTACCTTCTGTGAATAAATATACCCACTTTTTCATTATTTGTATTCTCCTTTACTGAATTGATTGCTTCTTAGGATATCTCCTATATATGCATTTATGTCGACATCAAAAAATAACGTTGACTCATGCACCGCATGCTTAAATGATAAACATAATATGGATAATTGTCAATAATTTGTCAAAGATTTTTTTCAAAAATTTTACAATAAAATACATCTACTTATTTAAATACCTCTATAAAAATATACCAAATATAAGAAAAACCATTATCATCAATACAGTATCATTTGTCACAAATCATTACAATAATACCATCTTAGCCCGATCTTTATCAAAAAAATAAAGAGAATATGACAGAACTTCCTCCGTTTTTACTTGCGTATCATTGATCTGACGTATCATCTCTTTAATTTTGCTACATTCAATATCATCAATTGTCGGCAAAAGTAGTACTTCATGTATGGAAGATGGAATGATATATAAACTGCTTCCCACTGCACTTGCAAAATCTTGTATCAACTCTGGATAAAGAATACATGTAGCCCCTTCCACCTTATTTTTATTGCTAAGTACATACATTGGAATACTCTCCTTCATCTCTTCTACACACCATTCACAATCCATTTCTTGAATAGCTTCTTCTTGCACAATTTCACTGATCGTTTCCCTCAAACTCTTAATCTCATATTCTAATAGGCGTGGTGTGTTATTCTTCGCTGTTTGATACAGCTCTTCTAATGATACATCCCACAACTTAAGATGAGTATTATGTACTAAAATGGATGCTATACCATACTCTTCTTTTTCGATCAGACACTGAAACAAAATGGATAGGTCTAAAAACTCTATGTGAGGTATTTCTTTGAGTATTTCCTTGTTTTGATCAGTGTTGACCAACTTATAGATAATGCTGCCTTTCACATTCTCATAATTTAATAAATAGCGCATATCTACGCTTCTATTCACACGATTTCTATTATAGATATCCATCACATCATTTACTACATATCTAAGTGTGACGCGACCTTCTTCATATGCCTTATAATAGTGGTTTAGATAAATAGTAGGAGAAATATTACTATCATCCTGCATCACTGTAAGTCCACTGAGCACTACCCCATTATTTTTGCGAACATCATTCAAACGCACAGTGTAATTTTTCCCTGCTCTTTTTTCTACTTCTTCTCTTATTAATGTCACAAAACTTGTAAACTCCATACTCTATTACACGCTCCTTCTTTCTTTTCACCAATTGTCCATGCTGCCAATAACTACGAACAAAGTTCACAGTATTTTTTAATATTGTCATGTCTTAGAGTATAAAAAAAGACAATGAAAAAGATTTTACATAAAAATCTACTTTTCATTGTCTTACTATTTTAGTATTTAGAACGATCAGACTCTTGAAAGATATTCACCTGTTCTAGTATCAATCTTGATGACATCATGGATATCTACAAACAATGGTACATTCACTGTAGCACCTGTCTCAACAGTTGCAGGCTTTGTAGCACCTGTAGCAGTATCACCTTTAAAACCTGGCTCTGTCTCTGTAATCTCCAATTCTACAAACAAAGGTGGCTCAATTGCAAACACATTCCCATTGTGTGAGCAAACCTTTACCATCTCATTCTCCTTGACAAATTTCAGTGCATCGCCTACCTTCTCTGAGTTTAAACCAACCTGCTCATAATTCTCTGTATCCATAAAATAAAATAAGTCGCCATCTGCATATAAATATTGCATATCTTTTCTATCAATGCGCGCCTGTGGACACTTTTCTGTTGGTCTAAATGTCTTTTCTACTACACCACCACTAATAATATTTTTGAGCTTTGTTCTCACAAATGCTGCACCTTTTCCAGGTTTTACATGCTGAAATTCAATAATCTGATAGATACTATTCTCATACTCTATCGTTATGCCATTTCTGAAATCTCCTGCTGATATCATGAACTATTCCTCCTATTAATCCCCATGCAATAGCTAAATTCCTGCGAATTATATGTGTATGTATCCTACAATACATATACATTGCCTTTGCACAAATTTACATCGTGAACACAGTTCACACTGTTGAAAATCTTTGAGTTTTTAACTTATTTGCTTTTCGCATATATAATCCGTTTATCATTTTATAACAAAATGGATAATATTTCAACTATTATTTTTTACATTTCAGTCCTCTATTCAACATCTATTTCCATTCGTTCTTTTTATATCATTTAGTATGTGACAGTTTTGTCATACAAAATTGAATGTATAAAATGGCATTGAACACTTACTCTAAAAATATTGGATTTTAGTTAAGAAGAACATCCCTTCTTATACATCAAAGCTGTATAATATAATCCACAGCCATTAGATAACCATCAAGCCCCTGACCATATATTTGGTGGTCACACACTTCACGCGTTACCGAAATCCGGCGAAATTCCTCCCTCTGTGTAATATCTGAAATATGAACCTCCACCTTTGGTACAGTAATACTTGCCAAAGCATCTCTAATTGCATAAGAATAATGTGTGTATGCCCCAGGATTGATAATAATACCCTGTGTTCCATCAAAATAAGCTTCTTGTATTCTGTCAATAATAGCCCCCTCATGATTTGACTGAAAACATTCAATAGTACATCCAGTCTCTTTTGCCTTATCTTGTATTCGTTCCAATAAATATGTATAATCCTGTGTTCCATAAACACTTTTTTCTCTTATTCCAAGAAAATTAAGATTTGGTCCATTAATCACCAAAAGTTTCATTGCGGTTGTATCCTCCTTTTAATCTTTTTCTTCTTTCTGGAAAAATGCTCCTGTTATATGCACATCAAATATAATGTGTATTCTTATATCAATTACTCAATTGCATCTACCTCACAATTCTGCGAACAGGAAATTATTAACCCGTAAAGAATCCGCCATATGGTATTTTGTTTACAAGATATTTACGTCTTCTACTTCTATATCTTCAGATTCAATTACTATTTTCAAATTAAAATTATGTATTATAGTATCTTGCAAGAATCTCTTTTGCCACCTTTAGATGACTTTCTCCTCCTACATTCACAATCATAGATGCAACTGCCTCATAGATAGGATTTCTTTGATCTATCATCTCACAGATTTTTGCTCTAGGGTTTTCACACTGCAAAAGTGGCCGATTCTTATCATATTTTACTCGATTATAAATCGTGGTTGGGGTTGCTTTTAAATACACTACTGTTCCAAGCGCCGATAAAAGTGGCCGATTCTCCTCCTTAATCGGCATACCGCCACCTGTTGCAATCACTCTATTTTCACTTCCGTCTGCTATCAGTTGCCTCAATAGTTCTGTTTCCATTTGCCGAAACGCTTCTTCTCCTTGTGACGCAAAAATTTCGTTGATGCTTTTTTTTTGTTGTTCTACAATCATTTCATCTGTATCCACAAATGTGAATCCTTTAAGTACTGCAAGTTTTTGACCTACAGTAGTCTTTCCACTGCCCATATAGCCTATCAAGACAAAATTTTCCATATAAATCCCCCATGCCGCCTTTGGCGGCTCAAATAGAAATGAAAAACGCAGTCTTTTGCGTTTTTCCTGTGTGAAAAAAGTCTGCTATGCAGACTTAATCGTTCTTAGACAGTGTCTTTTGCTGCCTTAGAACTATTTTTCACACTATCCCCCTACCGCCTCAAATCATGAACGTAAAACTTAATACTTCTCTGCGAAACAGCCTTTGCTGTGAGCAGAAACTGCCACAGGCAGCTAGAAACTCTTCTCACACTAACTCCCATCTGCCCGATTTGGCGGGCACTCCAATCAGGATGGTGAAATCTTTGATTTCACACTAATTTCTCAACTGTTTTTGCAACTTTTCATATACTTTATTGACACTTTCTTGTGGCACCTTACATCCATTCCATATCTCAAACGCGTCAATTCCTTGATACAGAAGCATTTTTAATCCATTGTATGCCATACCACCATTTGCTCGTACCAATCTCATAAATTTCGTCTCCCACGGAGTATAAATTAGGTCATACCCCGTTTTTACACAGCGGTAAAACGCCTCATCCTCAATCACTGCCCTTTCTGTATCAGGTGACATACCAATACTAGTACATTGAATCACAAGATACTTTCGATTTCCTTCCTGAACCAATTTTTCATACTCTAAAAGAGGCATTGCCGTAATACACTCTGTCCCTACAATCTTGTTCACTTCTGTGGCTACTTGTTGCGCTTTTTCGATATTCCTATTCAGCAGATAAACTTTAGCCGCTTTATGGATTGCACACATAAATGCTACCATACGTCCTACTCCACCAGCTCCAAGCAAAATAATTTCCTCGTTTTCAACAACAATTCCATCACTTTTCATTGCACACCAAAGTCCTGAAAAATCTGTATTATATCCTATATATCCACCTTCTGTACGCGCTAACGTATTTACTGCACCAATTTGTTTGGCATGTATATCAATATCTACCAGACAAGAAAGCACATCACGCTTATATGGAACAGTCACATTCATTCCATAAACATGTAGTCCGTACGCACCTTTGACTGCGGCTTCAATCTGTCCTTCCTCCACATGAAATGGTACATATACCATCTCTATTCCCATATCCTGCGCCAATGTATTGTGTATAACTGGCGATAAAGTATGTTCTATGGGATTACCTATAATTCCATACACTTTTGTTCTACCACACAATTCCATACTTGCACACTCCCCCTTATCTATTTTTATCCTATGCTGTCTCTGTCTTTAGCAGCTTAAATACGCTAACTTCCATGTGGCAGCTTTGCTGCGACTCAAATCCGAACGAAAAACTTAGTACTTCTCCGTGAAACAGCCCATTGCTGCAAGCGGTTAAAAGTACTTTTCACGCTACTATAGCAGTGTCTTTTGCTGACTTAGAAGTAATTTTCAGCCTAGATTCCTTTATTATTGGTTTTTTTTAAATACCAAAATAATACAATCTTTTCAAGATATCTCTTCAAAACAATCTGGATTTCCTCACGTGGATTGATTGGCTTAACTAAAATAGAATAAATACCTGCTCTATTGGCTCCCCATATATCTGTAAAAATTTGATCTCCTACAAAAAGTGTACTGTTCTCATCTGTACCCAACTTGCGCATAGCTGCCCTATATTGAGCAGGATTTGGCTTTCCCGCCTTATAAATATAGGGAATACCTACTGCATCGCAAAACATTTTCACGCGTGGTTCTTTATTGTTTGATAACATCATAATTTGGTAGCCTATTTCTTTTAATTTTTTTAGTAATGCAATCGCACGATCATCTGCCGGAAAACCATGCGGTACAAGCGTGTTATCAATATCAAATAAAATTCCTCTATATCCTGATTCGTACCATTTTTCAAATGCAATCTCGTAGGCTGACTCCCTGTATTCTTTTGGGTAAAAACGTTCAAACATATCTATTCCTCTCTATCTTTTACAATTATTTGTTAGCCGCCTCGAGCAAAAGCTGCGTATACTCTGATGTAGGATGTGCATAAATATCCTCCACTTTTCCTTGCTCTAGAATCACTCCATTTTTCATAATCATCACTCTGTCACACATCTGATACACAACGCGCAAATCATGTGATATAAATAAAATAGCAATTCCCATCTCTTTATGAAGTTTGAGCAAAAGTCGAATGATCTGAGCCTGTATTGTCACATCCAACGCCGATACAGGCTCATCCGCAATCAAAAAGGGAGTATCACACAATAATGCTGCTGCAATAGCGATTCGCTGTCGTTGTCCCCCCGAAAGTTCCGTGGGATAATGTTGCTTTAATTTTGTATCTAGTCCTACACGAACAAGCATCTCATCAACTTTTTTTGAACGCTCTTGCTTAGAAAGTCTATCTTGATCCTTTTTCATGCGCAAGGGTTCCTCCAAAATCCAGCCAATTTTTTTTGCTGGATTCAGTGAACTGTATGGATCTTGAAATACCATCTGCGGATTGGCACAATCTAATCTAATTTCTCCATCATAATGTTTTTGCATCCCCAATATCGCCTTGGCAAGCGTTGTCTTCCCGCAACCACTCTCACCTACAAGCCCCAAGATCTCGCCTCGTCTCATCTCAAAACTAACATCTTTTAAGACATGCTGAAGATTTTCTCCACGCCTCTTTTTCCTCCAAACAAAGGGATTTTTATAACGATTGGCATAATATACATTTAATTTTTTGACTTCTAATATCTGTTCCACAAAAATCCCTCCATTCTTGTTATATCTAAATCAAATAAAAAAGTCTCTTTTTTATTACTCGATCATTCATGCCATACTGACTCAACAATACAGACAAATCTTATATGAGCCAATAAAATATACCTAACTTTTACGCCAATTTTACAAACTTTGGTATTGCATTAATCAATTCTTTTGTATAGTCCTGCATAGGGTGATCGAAAATATCCTGTGTAGTACCTGATTCCACCACATCACCATTATGCATCACAATCACACGACTACACAGACGTTTTACCAAACTTAAATCATGTGATATGAAAAGAATTGCTGTATTCTTTTGTCTGTTGAGCCTTTGTAAAAGAGTTACAATCTGCATCTGTATTGTTACATCCAGTGCAGTGGTTGGTTCATCAGCAATCAAAAGCTTCGGTTCACAGATCATTGCTGAGGCAATCATCACACGTTGTCTCATACCACCCGAAAGTTCATGTGGATACTTCTTGTAGACAAGTTCTGGATTGTCAAGCTCCACATTACAAAACGCCTCAATCACTCTCTGATATCGCCGCGCTTTATTCAGATCTGACCGATGGATACGAAGACTTTCCTCTACTTGCCAGCCAATCCGTTTAACTGGATTGAGCGATGTCATAGGCTCCTGAAATATAATTCCTATATCATTTCCCTGAAAATGTCTCAATCTACTACGTTTTGCGTGCAAAAGGTCCTCGCCTTCAAATAAAATTATACCATCTGTTTTCATATCATGGCGTCTCAACAAACCTGCTATTGCCATAGCAGTCATTGATTTTCCTGAACCAGATTCCCCTACAATACCAAGGATTTCACCTTTGTCTAACTCCATATTGAGTCCATTTACCACTCGCTCTGGCACATCATGATCGTAAAACTCAATGTTTAGATTCTTTACTTCCAGCAACATTACAATGTAACCTCCATGATTCCGCTTTGCGGAATCTCAAATCATGGTGAAAAACGCCTGGTTTAGTGTTTTTCGATGTGAAAAAAGTCTGCTATGCAGACTTAGTACTTCTCACACTAACTCCCATCTGCCCGCCTCTGCGGGCACTTCAATCAAGATGTGTGAAATTTTATATTTCACACTAACTCCCATTTGCCCGCCTCTGCGGGCACTTCAATCAAGATGTGTGAAATTTTATATTTCACATTAACTCCCATTATGTTAAACAGTACATCGTCGCCTCTCATTTCTATGCTACCACAACATAAACAGAAAAAACATGCCTACATTGTATCTTTTCCCGCCGCCAAAAGTGAAAATCCTAACACCATCAAGATAATCATCAGCCCTGGAAATATTGCATACCAGGGTGCAGAAAATAGATATGTCTGCGATTCTGACAACATACTTCCTAAACTAGCATCTGGTGGCTGCACGCCTATGCCAAGATAACTCATTCCAGCCTCTGCAAGTACCGCATTATTAAAGCCTATCATGACAGAAGACAGCAATACTGGCAATGCATTGGGTAGAATATGCACAAATATGATTCGAAGATGTGAAACACCTTGTAAGCGTGCACTCTTTACATAATCCATTTCGCGGTACTTGATAAATTCCCCTCTAACAATACGGGCAAAACTTGGGATAAAAGCAACACCAAGTGCTGCCACTACATTGTATTTGCCTGTCCCAAAAATACTGACAAACACCAGTGCTAAAAGAATACTTGGAAAAGCAAAGACCACATCATTGATTCGCATAAGTACTTCGTCCAATAATCCCCCAAAATATCCTGTAAATGCACCGATTACGACTCCGCTTGCTGCTCCAATCATCACGGTTGCTAGTGCAATCACAAATGTATTTCCCATTCCTTTTAAAACTCTAGAAAAAATATCACGTCCAAAATTATCACATCCCATCAGATGTTTTAATGAAGGCGCTGCCAACTTTGCAGCACTATCCATCTTTGTAATATCATAAGGTGTGTGTATCATACCCACAAGAATCAGAATCAGCAGACACCCTGTTATACATGCGCCTGCCATCCAATTGAGGGAATATGCTCTTTTTTGCAAAAAGACTTTATTTTGTAGAACTGTCTTTTTCCCTTTCATGCCCACCCCTATCTGTGCATTTAAAATACACATATCAAATATAACCGTTTCCATATCTATTCATGGATGCTGATACGCGGATCAACCAATTGATAAATTACATCAACACAAAAATTTGCCACAATCACCACAAACGCAATCAATATAATAATAGCCTCCACAACAGGATAATCGCGATAAGAAATCGATGTCAACAAAATCCGGCCAATCCCTGGTATATTAAAAACCTGTTCTATGACAATGCTACCTACTAACATATCTGCCAATGTCATTCCCCACAATGTAATCACAGGTATCATAGCATTTTTAAGCACATGGCGATACAAAACTTTATTGGTGTCATTTCCTTTGCTGTACGCAGTTCTCACATAGTCTTTTTTGGCTTCCTCTATGCAAGAACTCCTAAGCAATTTGACAGACATCGCAACTTTTGGAAGTGCTATGGCAATGCAAGGAAAAATAATATATGCAAAAAAGCCTGCCACATCTTTCTCATACGAAACAAATCCGCCAGGTGTAAATAACTTTAGTACAAGACCAAAAAAATACGTAATTAAAATACCCATAAAAAAATGTGGTACAGCCATTACCACCTGATTGACCGCCATAATCAAGCGATCGGCCCATCTTCCGTTATGCTTTGCTGTATAAATGCCAATCGGAAGCGCTATCACCACCATCATAAAAAATGAAATCACGGCCATAATTACTGTGATTGGAAGCTTGGGTACAATCATATCTGCTACTGGCATATGATATTTATAGGACATGCCATAATCGCCTCTGATAAAGGCAAACAACCATTCCAAATATCTTTCTATAAATGGCCTGTCCAGTCCCAGTTGCTCCCGTAGAGCCGCTAAGCTCTCCGGGGTTGCATCTGTACCTAGGGCAGACAAAGCAGCATCTCCTGGTATCATGTCAAAGGCAAGATAGACGAGAAAGGAAATACACAAAAGTGTTATCAACATTGCCGCAAGCTTTTTCCCTATATATTTCATAATTGAACGATCACTCCACTATATAAAGTTTTGAGAAATCCTGGATATACAGCGGATAAAAAGTATATCCTGCATAGCCATCTCTAATTGCTACCAATTCACACATATCTTGTATATATACATTTGCTGCTGTTTCTGCAAGGATTGTCTCACATTCCTTATAATATTCTGTGGCCTTATCGTCATCTAGTATTGCTTCTGCTGCAAGTGCATTCTGATAAGCTTCATCATACTCTGAATTGTTGTAATTTATAAAATTATTATGCGCATCCGAGCGGAAACGATACAACATAGCGCCTGCTGTCAATGTGGATGCATCTAATCCTACTACAGTGGCCTCATAATCGCGCCCTTGGTATACATCACTCAACCAAGTCTCCCACTCGATCAGTTCAATCTTTGCTGTGACTCCAATCTGTTTGAACTGTTCTGCTACCACTTGCGCTGTGTCAATATGCTGCTGATAATTCGATGGAACCTTCATCGTAAATGTAAATCCATCTGCATACCCTGCCTCTGCTAATAGCTCCTTTGCTTTCTCTATATCTGTGGCATATGTGTCATTGAGTTCTTCCATGTAGTATTTTCCAAATGAAGGAAACATACTACTTCCCACAGGAGTGCCTTTACCCTCTGAGACAAAATCTAAAATCTCCTGCCGGTTCACTGCATAACATAACGCCTGCCGTACTTTTTCATTGTTAAATGGCTCTACCGCATTGTTGAGATATACAGCCTGCACCAAATTCATGGTCCCCTCAAGTACTGTAAATCC
>CAJUHQ010000108.1 GCA_910586095.1 uncultured Lachnospiraceae bacterium
ATTTAAATGAGACTGGAAAGGTTGGAGAGGTTGTTTTATGGAGAAGGTAATTATAAATGATCACATACGAGGAGAACCACTTGCAGAAGAGAATATTGATGATGTTCTTGATTTAGTCAATAAAATCCGTCTTTCAAGGCCACAGAAATCTATCGGGTTATATACGGGCTATATATGGAAAGAAATCATTGGTGCAAAACATGAAAATCAATTTGAAAATTTAGGGAATGGATATGGTAAATTGACTAAAAGGGCAGAAATTATAATGAACTGTAATATTCTTGTAGACGGAAGATATGTAGACTCTGAACGAGACATAACTCTGCCCTATAGAGGCAGCAAAAATCAGAGATTAATCGACGTCCAACAATCATTACAAAAAGGTAAAATAGTTTTATGGCAGACATGATCATAACGAGTGAATGTGAACAATGCATTCACTCAATAGTCAACGAAGAAGATAAAGCAAGAGTAAAAGTATATTGTAGTGTCAAGGATAGAACCTATTTCTGGGGACAATGATGCATCCCATGTGATTATAAAGAGATTAAAAAGCAGATTCAAAAAGGGGTGGATAAAATTGGGCAGAGTAAAATCGCTCCATGAAAATCAGTATATAATTTCTAACAAAACTGCAAAACATTTATTAAATTTAGGCTTCAAATATAATGAACTAGAAGAAAAGTATATATAATTTTACTATATTAAGATATGAAAAAATGACTGTTCTTCGAGGTAGAATAACTATTTATATAAATACAAACATAATACAGATTGATGTGGTAGACAATAATTTTACTTTATATGCACCATTTTATAATATTGAATATGGTAATTATGATGTTATATTAGATAAAATCAATAAAACGATATTAAACGAGTTTAGTAAACTAAAAATTATCAAGAAAAACACACAAAGAAAGGTAAAGTAAATGAAAATTAATATAAAGAAATTAACTAAAACAGCATCAATGCCAACAAGACAGCATGAAAGTGACGCAGGATACGATCTATATGCAGATATTCATGAGCCAATAGTAATTGAACCACATGTAACAGAATTCATACATACAGGAATAGCAATCGAAGTGCCAGAAGGATATTTTGGAGCAGTATTTGCTAGAAGCGGACTTGCATCGAAACAGGGATTACGTCCTGCGAATTGTACAGGGGTATGCGATTCAAGATACAGAGGGGAATACATAGTTGCATTACATAATGACTCGGTTATTGAGCGAACAGTAAATCCAGGAGATAGAATAGCCCAGCTTGTAGTGATGCCATATTTGAATGTTGAGTTTCATGAAGTAGATGAGCTGTCTAGTACTGAGAGAGGAGAGGGTGGATTTGGAAGTACAGGAAGGTAGAATTTTAAAACAATCTGATTTATATGATATATTGCCATTTGGAAGAACTAAAACACAACAACTTATAAAATCAGGAGAGTTGCCATTAGTTAAAGTTGGTAAAGATTATATAACTACATACAATATACTGGAAGAATGGATAAAAAATCATTTAGGAGAAGAAATCTATTATTGAAAGTATTGATTTAGTGCAATAGTGGGGGTATACTATTCATATCCGAATCGCCTTTGCACTATTTTTTAGGAGGTAATCGTATGAATAGTGTAATGGTTATGATAAATAGCATGGTAATAAAAGAACGTTCTGATAAACGATTTGAAGGACGAATTACAGTAAATAGCAAAAGAAAAAGTTTTTATGGTCAAACAAAAACGGAGGTTAAAAACAAAGCAAAAGAATATTTGCAAAAAATAGAGAATGGATATAAGGAACCACAAAAAATAACATTAAATGAATATTTGGAATATTGGCTGAAGAAATATAAATGGAATAAAATAGAACCATCATCATACACAAGACTGTATAGGGTATACGAATGTCAAATAAAAAATAGTATTGGTAATAGAATGATTGGCAATATTAAAACTGAAGATATTCAAAATTTAATTGATGAGTATGCCAACCCCTCAAAAGAAGCAACAAAAGCGTTGGCATTATCTGGACTAAAAAGATTAATCCAATTGTTGCGTCCATGTATGCAAACAGCAGTAAAAGAAGGTATTATACAAAATAATCCATGCAATGATGTAATTTTACCTGTTGAAAGTTGTATAAAAACCCAAACTAAAGAACAGTTGACATTAAGTGATAGTGAGATCAATATTTTTCGAGAAACTGCACTATCAAAATACAAAACAACAAATGAGTATAAAAGCAGAGATGCTCTTGTTTTACTTGTTATGTTAAACCTTGGACTGAGAGTTGGCGAAATGCTTGCTTTAGAATGGAATGATATAGACAAGGAAAATAAAATAGTGAATATCAATAAAACTGTTCAGAGCAACATTAAAAATTTTAGTGATTCAGGTAACACAACATATAATAGAATCAAAAACTCTACAAAAACGAAATCAGGAAGAAGAATTTTAAAATTGAATGAGAGTACAATGTTCTATATTGAAGAGTTAATAGAATATGATAAACGAAATAATATTTATTCCTCATTTATTGCCTGCACCAGAGCAGGAACTATGAATACTGCTAGAAATTTGCAACGAAGTCTTAATCGAATGATTAACCAGACAGATTTACCTAACAGAATATCGCTGCATACTCTTAGACATACTTTTGGTTCGTCATTAGTGCGTCAGGGAATAGGTATTGAAATTGTCAGTAAGCTTATGGGACATGCCAATATAACAATAACATACTTAAAATATATTCATGTTATACAAGAACAAGAAGCTAAGGCTATGGAAATGGTCACAATATGCTGAGATTATAATTTTTGGTAAGATTGGGGTCAAATTGGGGTCACATATAAAATCAGTTAATAATAATACAGTAAGTTCAAGCGTTTCAGCACTTTGATGTAGGGTTCGACTCCCGTCTACTCCAGTAGATAAGCCTAGAAATTCTAGGCTTTTTATTTTTTGGATTGTATGTTTTACCGAAAAACGCCAAAACCAGGCGTTTTTCATTCTGATTTGTACGCCTGCCAAAGCAGGCAGATGGGAGTTAGCATGAAAAATAAGAGTATACAAACTTTTGTAGCAATTTTAGTTCTGCTTTTTGGATTGGCAGGATGCGGAAATAATAAGAACAACGATAGTTTACTGACATTATGCGAACTGCCTAAAAGTCACGAACAAGAAATTGAAAATCAGATTCCGCAGTGGGTGTCTGATGCGGACAGCCTTCTTCCTATGTATGTTATGACATCAACAGACCTTGAAGATTTTGACAACTATGCAAAAGATATTTTTCCAACATTTCATGATGACGGATGGACAAAGGAGCAAAGTGATAGCGTATATCTTGGACAGGGAATGGAAATATACCATCTTGATGACTCAGACAGGGAATTCAGAATAGTTTATTATCCTATCATTTTAAATGGTGTGATTGTCAGCGTATTGGATGTATATGAGGATTCGAATCATAAGATGAACTGGCAAGCAGGTCCGCAGGTAGTTAATCAGTTCAATGCACTGATTCAACAAACGGCATTATACAATGCAGAAACCGCTTTGTTGCTGGGATACAATAACAATAATCTCATAGGAATTATCGGAAGCGATAACGGAAGTGACACAGGAATTGTTTGGAACAACTGTTATATTTTAGATATAGATCATGTAGATCATAAGGAAGTAGATACAAAGATAATCCCAATTAAAGAGGTATCAAAAGGCACAATTATAAATGTCATGGAACCACTGTGTGTGGAGAGAGCGGTAAGTTTGGACTAAATAGGTGTGGATATCATAAGAATACACATTATATTTCATTTTATGCTTTGAAAACACTTTTCCAAAAAAGAATAACCAAAAAAGATAGAGCTACCCTATAGCAGCTCTATCTTTTTTGGTTTATTGGTTGGATACCTTCTTTTCTAGAATTGTGTGTTTGGTTTTGATTTTCAGGAGTAACTTTTTGCGTGACCGCATTGAATTTATTTTGGTTCTTTTGTTGTTGAATTTGTTCGCGCATTTTATTAGCCATAGTTGTCACCTCAAAGATAGTATTTACAGGAGGTGATAAATTATACACAATATAGATAATAATGGATGAAGCAGCTGTAATCTTTCAGGTTTTTTTAGGCGCCAGTCGGTCAAATCTTCATACATGTTATGAAGCAGTACAAGACATTGAATTAACAATAGTCCTGACGATATTTTTAGAAAGATGTGGCGCCACAGCAAGAACATGTTAGGCAGACTTATTTGAAGGATTATCAGCCTTTTTTGTATTGCTAGAAGCTGATGTATTGTTTCGTGAAGAAACAGGGCTAAGATGCTTAGCATTTTCAGTGCTGACTGTTTTTGGACTTTCTACTGAGACAGAAGTTGATACATGATCTTGAGTAATAGATGCCTGTGAAATCTCAGGTTTTTCCACAGAAACATTTGTTTGCTCCTGTTGTTGTTCATCTAAATTTTTAAGATTTTTCTGTGCTGTAGAAAGCATTAACTTGATGCGATTAAGTTGGTTTACCTCTGAAGCTCCAGGATCATAGTCAATCGCTACAATATTGGCTTCGGGATGAAGACGCCGGAGCTCTTTGATAACTCCTTTTCCAACAACATGATTTGGAAGACAACCAAAAGGTTGTGTACATACAATGTTGGGTGTCCCTGTATGAATAAGCTCTAGCATTTCACCAGTGAGAAACCATCCTTCACCTGTTTGATTTCCAATGGATACAATTTCTGCTGCATTTTTTGCAGTTTCGTAAATATCGGCAGGAGGAGTGAAATGTTTGCTGGCAGCAAAGGCTTCACACATAGGTTTACGAAGCATCTGGATTGCCTTGATTCCCATTTTGCTAAGTTGGGCACTTTTTTTGCTAGTGCCAAGATTTTCCGCTTTATAGAGCTGGTTGTAGAAGCAGTAGTACATAAAATCCATAAGATCTGGCACAACAGCTTCAGCACCTTCGTGTTCCAAAAGTTCTACTAGATGGTTATTTGCGGCGGGAGAGAACTTGACAAGAATCTCGCCAACAATCCCAACACGTGGCTTTTTAATATCTAGTAAGGCAATATTGTCAAAGTCTGCAATTATTTCGTGACACATTTTTTTGTATGTATGGAATGAAAGATACTTTCGTGCTAAGAACTCGCAACATCTTTGAATCCACTTTTGATGAACTTGGTTGACAGAGCCTGCAACGGCCTCATAAGGGCGTATTCTATACACACAGCGCATAAAGATATCACCAAAATTGATAGCATATATGACACGCAGCAACAACATAGGCGTAAGTTTAAAGCCAGGGTTACTCTCCAATTTAGAGAGATTGACGGAGATTACAGGAATATGTCCATAACCAGCCTTTTCAAGTGCACGCCGTATAAAACCAATATAGTTGGTGGCGCGGCACCCACCACCAGTCTGTGACATCACTACAGCGAGATGATCTGTGTCATATTGTCCAGAAAGGACAGCCTCCATAATCTGGCCAACTACTAAAAGAGAAGGATAACATGCATCATTATTCACATATTTTAATCCCATATCTACACTAGAGTGGTTGTCATTGCCAAGTACCACTAGATTATAGCCGCATCGCTTAAAAGTAGGTTCCAACAAATCAAAGTGGATCGGAGACATCTGTGGGCAGAGAATAGTATAATTTTTTCTCATTTCCTTTGTGAAAAGTACACGATGCATCTGACTAGAATGAATGGTTCGTTCTTGGTGACGCTGTTCACGTACACGAATAGCGGATAATAGAGAACGAATTCGGATTCTAGCAGCGCCGAGGTTGTTTACTTCATCAATCTTTAGGCACGTATAGATTTTTCCAGATCCAGTGAGAATATCATTTACTTGATCTGTAGTGACTGCATCAAGTCCGCAGCCGAACGAATTGAGTTGTATCAAGTCTAGATCCTCACGCGTCTTTACAAAGCTTGCTGCTGCATAGAGACGTGAGTGGTACATCCATTGATCGGATACAATCAGCGGACGCTCTGGCTTGGCAAGATGCGATACAGAATCTTCTGTCAATACCGCGATACCATAAGAAGTGATTAGTTCTGGAATACCGTGGTTGATTTCAGGATCAATGTGGTATGGACGGCCTGCGAGTACAATACCACGAGCATGATTTTTCTCAAGGTATGTAATAACTTCTTCACCCTTTCGGTATAGATCTGTGCGCACTGCTTCGAGTTCCTTCCACGCCTCATTTACAGCCTCTCTCAACTCATCCACAGGAATTTGCGCAAATTCTTTTTCTAATGCCTGCACGATCAAAGAAGGCTCTCTAAAAGACATAAAAGGATTTTTAAACACTACTTCACCGCGTCCAATCGCCTCTACATTATTTTTAATATTTTCGGAATATGAAGTGACAATAGGGCAGTTATAATGATTGTTTGCATCATCAAATTCGTTGCGCTCATAAAAGAGAGCAGGATAAAATATAAAATCTACATTTTGTTTGATGAGCCATTCAATATGTCCATGCGCAAGCTTGGCAGGATAACATTCTGATTCACTAGGAATGGACTCGATTCCCATTTCATATATTTTTCGATTTGATACAGGAGAAAGTACCACTTGGTATTTTAATTTTGTAAAGAATGTAAACCAAAAAGGATAATTCTCATACATATTTAGCACGCGTGGGATACCAACACGCCCGCGAACAGCCTCTGTAGCAGAGAGTGGTTCGTAAGAAAAATACCGTTTTAATTTATATTCAAAGAGATTGGGAACTTGGTTGTCTGTCTTAGCTTTTCCCAAACCACGTTCACAACGGTTGCCAGATATGTAACTTCTACCATCAGAAAACTTGTTTACAGTGAGACGGCAAGCATTTGTACAGCCTTGGCATTTTACCAAGGAAGTTGTAAAGGCTAATGCATTGATCTGATCGATGGAAAGCATAGTAGTGTTGATGGCAGTAGCGTTGTTATCGATTGCTGCCTGATAGCGCTCGCGTGCAATTAAAGCGGCGCCAAACGCGCCCATAATCCCTGCAATATCAGGGCGAATAACTTCACAGTTGGCAATTTTTTCAAAGCTTCTAAGTACAGCGTCATTGTAGAAAGTACCACCTTGCACAACAATGTGCTTACCTAGTTCACTGGCATCAGATACTTTGATAACTTTGAACAAGGCATTTTTTATGACAGAATATGCAAGACCAGCCGAGATATCAGAAACCTCTGCGCCTTCTTTTTGCGCTTGTTTGACCTTAGAATTCATAAACACAGTGCAGCGTGTGCCCAAATCAATTGGATGTTTGGCAAAAAGGGCAGCTTGCGCAAAATCTTGTACACTGTAATTGAGTGATTTAGCAAATGTTTCAATAAAAGACCCACAGCCAGAAGAACAAGCTTCATTGAGTTGTACAGAGTCAACCGTTTGGTTTCGGATTTTAATACATTTCATATCCTGGCCGCCAATATCAATGATACAATCTACATTGGGATTGAAAAAGGCCGCCGCATAGTAGTGAGCAACTGTTTCCACTTCTCCTTCATCAAGTAAAAATGCAGCTTTAAACAAGGCCTCACCATATCCTGTCGAACAAGAGTGGACAATCTGGGCATCAGAAGGAAGCAAACGATAGATCTCTTGCAAAGAAGAGATAGCCGTTTTTAAAGGACTACCATTATTATTGCTATAAAATGAATAAAGTAGTGTGCCATCTTGGGCAACTACAGCAATTTTGGTAGTGGTAGAACCCGCGTCGATTCCCAAAAAACAGTTTCCATGATAATCGGAAAGTTTTGCATTTTTCACGTGATAGGAACTATGCCGTTTTTGAAAATGTTCATATTCTGTTTTGTCCGCAAATAAAGGCTCCATACGCGCAACTTCAAATTCCATTTTGATATCAGAAGAAAGTTTCTCTACCATTTCAGACATGGTAAAAGAAACCTGTTCTTTGGCATTGAGTGCAGAGCCAATAGCAGCAAAAAGATGAGAGTTTGGTGTGTCGATAATATGTTCCTCATCAAGTTTTAATGTGCGAATAAAAGCAGTCTTAAGCTCCGAGAGAAAATGGAGAGGACCGCCCAAAAAGGCAACATGTCCGCGGATAGGTTTGCCACAAGCCAATCCACTGATAGTCTGATTGACAACTGCCTGAAAAATAGAAGCAGATAAGTCCTCTTTGGTTGCACCTTCGTTGATTAGGGGTTGTATATCTGTCTTGGCAAATACACCACAGCGCGCTGCAATAGTGTATAAAGAATGGTAATTTTTGGCATATTCATTTAGACCTGTGGCATCTGTCTGAATCAGAGAGGCCATCTGATCGATAAACGAACCTGTACCTCCTGCACAGATACCATTCATGCGCTGTTCTACATTGCCGCCCTCAAAGTAGATGATTTTGGCATCTTCGCCGCCAAGCTCTATTGCTACGTCTGTCTTGGGCGCTAATTCCTGAAGTGAAGTGGCAACAGCGATCACTTCTTGAACAAAAGGGACATCTAAATGATTGGCTAGAGTAAGACCACCTGATCCTGTAATCATAGGATGAAGAGTCAGATTACCTAATTTTGAATAGGCATCCTGTAAAAGATTGGAGAGAGTTTCTCTAATGTTTGCAAAATGTCTCTGATAGTCGGAAAATAAAAGCGTATGATTGGCATCTAATACCGCAATCTTGACTGTGGTAGAACCAATATCAATTCCGAGTGTATAGAACTCATTTTTCATGAAAATAACCATGCCTTTCTATAAAAACAATAAAAATAAAACAATAAAATTCAGGTTACACTGAAGTAGAGATGATCTATTATATCAATTCTTCACTATTCGATAGTTTAAACATACATGTGCTATTATACGACAGCACTGTCAAAAAGGCAACAAAACAGATGATAAAAAATAAATGAAAAGTCCATGTTCCTGAAAATATACAATATATATAAGCTATTATAAATAAAAAATAATAAGTCTGGATAGGACATGAATCCTTTTAAAATGTATGAAAAGAATGAATGAGGTAATACCATAAATATTAAAATTATATTATTTTTCATTTGGGTAAACCTGGATTAGTTTACATTTTTTGTTACGAATGATATACTTGTAAAGTCTGGTTAATGTGAAATTAAAATTTTCCACATCTTGATTGGAGAGCCCGCTAAGGCGGGCAGATGGGAGTTAATGTGAAATTAAAATTTCCCACATCTTGATTAGAAAAGCCCGCTAAAGCGGGCGAACGAGAATAAGCGCAAAGATTTTTTATGAGAAAATGGGCAATGTAAACTTTGTTTATGTTGACAGAATGGAAGTCGGGGGATAATTGCGCAAGGCTTTATATACAGATAAAACTACATATTTTACAAATGTAGAGGTAAGAAGGCAAATTAGCAGATTAATAAAAGAAAGGTAGGACAAACTATGAATTTTTTAAATAAACTGGAGAGAAAGATTGGAAAATATGCAATACAAAATCTTTCATTATATTTAATATTTGGCTATATACTTGGCTATATACTTGAACAGATTAATCCAATGATTGTATACTACCTTACTTTAAATCCATATTTGATCTTGCACGGACAAATCTGGCGTATTGTCACATGGGTAATTATTCCGCCATCAGGTCTAAATTTCTGGACAGTGATTATGTTGTACTTTTATTATTCTGTTGGAACAAGCCTTGAGCGGACATGGGGAACGTTTTACTATAATGTATATCTGTTTATGGGAATGTTGTTTACAGTGATTGGTAGTTTTGTGATTATGGGAATCAGTTACATTCCAGGTACACAGGCTTATAGTATGATGCTGTACAGAGGAGTTGACAATTATTTTAGTATGGTGTCAATAGGTTTTAGTACCTACTATATAAATATGTCCATTTTCCTTGGTTTTGCGGCGACTTTCCCAGAAGTACAAGTTCTTTTGATGTTCATCATTCCAATCAAAGTAAAATGGATGGGAGTCGCATATGGAGTGTTATTATTTGTTGAATTTTTGCAAAGTTCCGTTATTGGAAAAGTGGTGATTGGAGCTTCACTTTTAAATTTTATTGTATTTTTCTTAATGACAAGACGCGGGTTAGGGATGCGCGTATCACCTAGACAAGTAAAAAGACGATATGATTACCAAAAAGAGGTGAAAAAGGCTCGGCCTGTCAGTGTATCAAAGCATAAGTGTGCAATCTGTGGCAAAAACAGTGAGGACAATCCTGATGCAGAGTTTCGGTTCTGTTCAAAGTGTAACGGAAATTATGAGTATTGCCAGGATCATCTTTTTACACATACACATGTGAAATAAAGTGAAATCTTTGATTTCACTTAGCAAATATGGTTTTTGTAGGAATGGGGTATATTGTAATGGAATATAATCAGGATCATTTTGTGAGAATCTTAAAACAATTGCGCGATATGGCAAGACTTCAAGAAAATATGCTTACAAGTGCGCAGATCGATGAGGCATTTCAGACATGGAATTTAGAGGAGGCGCAATTTGCACTGATTCATGAATATTTGCGCAAGAATCATATTGGAATCGATGAACCAGGAGAAGTGGAGGAAACATTATCACATGAGGATGCTACTTTTCTAGAAATGTATTTTGATGATCTAAAAAAATTGCCACCAGTATCGGAGGGACAAAAGCGTGCTGTTATGATGGCAGCGCTGGCAGGTGACAGCACTGCACAGATAAAGTTAGTGGAGATGTATCTTTTGCAGGTAGTTGAGATTGCGCGGCTCTATGTAGGACAAGGTGCAGGAATAGAAGATTTGATTGGTGAAGGAAATGTGGCAGTAGCAACAGCGGTTTCTATGTTAGACTGTGTAGAAGAAATCGACGAAGTAGAAGGTTTTATTGGCAAGATGATTATGGATGCTATGGAAGCCTATATTGGTGAAACTTCTGATAAGCAAGAGATTAATGAGAATGTTCTGGACAAAGTAAATGAGGTAAATGATAAGGCAAAGGAGTTGTATGACAGTTTGCTGCGCAAAGTCACAGTAGGGGAAGTTGCTAATGAGCTAGGACTTACAGAAGAAGCGATTGTAGAGGCAGTCAAGTTCTCTGCTAATCACATTGACTATATTGATATGTCTGCCTATGATTTATGATAATCTTAAAAGGAATTATCTGAGAAGGCTTCTATTTTTATAATCTAAGTGGATACAAAAATATAAATAACAGGATTGAAAACTAAATTTTAATTTTTAGCGTTTTTTCAAACGATTGCTATGTGTGTTTTGCATACAGAAGGGGATAAACATGGAAGTACAGCACAATGATGATTTTAAGTATGTCATTCAGGATGTCAATTGCGTATATTTAGGCAGAGAACTGACCTATGCTGAAATGATGGACAGAGAGGATATTCCTTTTAAATGGAAAGCAATTATTAGTGCGCATATAACAAAAGATACTGATTTGAATACGAAAATGGCAGATCATATTTTAACAATGGAGTCAGATCAATTTTCATATCGTATTTTTGAACAACTCAAAATGACAATCAGAGTTTGCTATAAGACACAGAAAAAGACTTTTAGTGGGAAAGTGAAGGATAAATGGATTCATAGAGGATATCCATTGAAACAGTTTCTCTGTGAATATCGGCAAAAGGTTCTTAGTGGAACGATGCTTATAGAAGATATTACATTGTCAAAACTCGCATTGATGACAATTAGTATATAAGATTACAAAATAGCAAATTATTGTATAAGTGTATTAAAAAGGTACTATAGATATATTGAATAAAGCGTTGTAAAAGTGATAAGATCAATTTTTCCTGAAGATAAGTAATTGCGAAACTAGCTAAGCTAGTTTGTAATCTTGATTAAAAACAAGGA
>CAJUHQ010000109.1 GCA_910586095.1 uncultured Lachnospiraceae bacterium
ACTTCTCCACGAAACAGCCTTTGCTGTGAGTGGCTAGAAGTACTTCTCACACTAACCTCCATGATTCCGCAAAGCGGAATCTCAAATCAATGCGGAGAATGCTCGTACTTTGGGCATTCTCTCGTGTGAGACTTAGTACTTCTCCACGAAACAGCCTTTGCTGTGAGTGGCTAGAAGTACTTCTCACACTAAACACTATTGTGGAAGGAATGAAGTCTTATTCAAAACTCTGACTACCTTCCATGATCCTTGATATTTTACAAAGACAAACAGATATGCATTGCCATTTTCAACAGAATCACCTACCATTGTAAAATTAATCTGACACGTAAACAGCTCCTCTGAATATGGCCTGTATTCTTTTATGTTTGCGGCTTCAAGCCGTGTATCCCTATTGGCCGCCCACTGAAGCGAACTTTGCGCTTGATAGGCTCTACTTGCCGCCTCAGATCCTGGAACCAAATAAGAACTGTATCGATTATAATTAGCAGTAAGATTGTCATTGCGATTCCCGCTATAAGCAATATAGGCATCAAATACTGTCAAAACATATTGGGCAAGCTCGTCTGAAATTTCAGACGAAGAACTTCCATACCAATAGTTCGTTCCTTCTATCACTGGCTCTAAGAAATTTCCCTGACTAGTTTCCACTGTAACCTCAGGAGGAAGCACTAGTCCTTCCACTGTATAAGTCATCTGTTCTGGTACTACAGAGACAAAATTCTCTATTCCCTCAAAATCTTCATTGGTTTGTGCTTCTATCTTAGCATTTTCCTGTGTCAATACAATACCATTTACAGCAACCACACAATCCTTTGGCGTAGTTATATTGTAATTGCTCATAATTGGAGCATAATAATAAGAAGAACCATTTGTGTGGAACACTGGAAGTTCATTACCATTTTCATCCTTTACTATGACTCCTTCTATATCATAAACCATATCTAGACAATACTTTGCAAGCCCAATATTCTCCGCCCTATTTGCATCAAACAAACCAAGACTTAATGCTTGCGCATTTTTCTGCATCAGACAATCTTGGCTAACCTGATTTCCATGAACATAAATCACTGCATGTTCTGGTGCATAAATATAAAGTTTACCCTTTGTAAGCTGAATATCTCCTATCTCCCATTCACTATATCCAAATGGAAGCTCTGTCCCCTCTGTAAGACTAACTAGTAGCACCTCCACGTTGCCAAAACGCACACTATATACTGGCATCTCTTCCGTATACAAGTCCAATCGTTTAGCAAAGCTGACATCCTCTAGATCAAGTGTTTCTATGTAGGTTTTACTCATGCCTTTTTCTATCAAAAAATTTTGCCAATATTCGTTACTAGTTGCCGCTATAAACTTTTCTATTTCCTTACCTGGCCGCGATTTCTCGTAGACATCCATCCGTAGCCAAAGTATTGTCCACCCAATAAGAATCATAACAAAAAGTGACAATAGATACAAGATAAATCCTACTGCAAAACCATCTTTTTTTCTGGGCTCCACATGTTTTTTTCTGACATTTGATTGAGACATCGTCTTTTTTTGTTTTCTTTTTCTGCGATCTTTGACAGTATTATTTGATATTTTTGATTGATTGTTTGTCACAACACTTTGAGATTTTCTTTTTTTATGTCGCTTTTTTGGCATGATACACACTTTCAGATATGCTGTACAAACAGCACACACTTTATAACATTATTTTTTGGCATTGTCTACTTTCTCACCAAAAATGTGGTAGGAAGTGGCCTTGTCCCCTTGACAGATGCATTGATATTTAACGCTTCACCATTATAGATCATCTGTGAAGACGATCCCCCATCTAGATTTGCTGCATTGACAGCCCCGTGCTCTAGCATAATACTAATAAGATCCTCATAAGTAGCGCCAAGACTTGTAATCTGTCTTCCATCTACCACCAACAACAAAACAGCTCCATCCGCACGTTGTCCAATCGCGGTTCGCGGGTTTATACCACTAGAAGTAATCGTACCATTATTAATCGCCTCACCATTGACAATCAAAGCAGGTCCAAAGCTGCAAGCCCACCAAAGATGATTGTTCAGTGCCTGTTGTGCTGACATATATCCTACATGAAGAAGTCCTTCTTGGTCAAATCCAATCACTGTAGACATTGTTTCAGCACTTCCCCAAACTAAATTGCCGTTTGTGATAACAATTCCTTCTGGAGTTCCTCCCTTTCCTGTCCCGTTTGGGTCCTCAAATCCACCAGCGTTAATTCCTCCTACTGCATCATATTTTTCTACCATTTTTTCTAATGTCAATCCTGCATCACCAAAGGAGGAAGGCACTCCGACAAAAATTCTAGTTGGATCTTTGACAATCATCAAAATACCACGATATGACGCACCTGTAATCTCAACAAACTCGATTCCGTTTTCATCCTCTGTCCCTTGTAGACCCTCATCATCTTGTACACTTGACTCTTTTTGTGCTGTGGGAAGTACAACTAGCGATGTATCCATACTTTCTGTCTCAAACACAGCATCCTTGTCATTCATAATCTCTGCAACACGCTGTGCAGGAAGAAAGATATCCGCAATAAATCCTACTGCGCTTGTCTCTTTTAAGGAGCGAGCAAGTAATTCCTGCGCGCTTTCTGATGGTCCACAAAGAATGATGTACACTACCCCCACAACGGCAAGCAATACCATTAATAACGTACTAAAAAACACCAAACATATTCTTTTTATAGCAGTCTTCGTCTTGCTTTTCCCCATAACAATACACCAAATCTTCCCTTTTTATAGCTTCTAAGAAACTATTTTTATATCATCGTTCTTTGTCGGACAATTTCATAAGCCAACACCCCCGCCGCCACTGATGCATTGAGAGAGTCGATATTTCCTTTCATAGGAATAGATGCTACAAAATCACACTTTTCCTTGACAAGTCTGCCAACTCCAGTTCCTTCACTTCCAATCACAAGACCGATAGGTCCTTTTAAATCTAGCTGATACATAACAGTGCCATCCATATCTGCACACACAAACCATATTCCTTCTTTTTTTAGATCTTCTATAGTCTTTGCTAAGTTTACTACTTTAGCAACTGGCGTGTGATGCAAAGCTCCTGCTGAAGCTCGTGCTACAGCGGCTGTAAGACCTACTGCGCGATTTTTTGGAATAATAACACCATGTGCTCCTGCGAGATTTGCTGTTCTAATAATTGCTCCCAAATTATGAGGATCTTCAATGTTATCCAACAAAAACAAAAATGGCGCTTCATTTTTGGCGCGTGCTGCTGCCAAAATATCCTCCACCTGAGCATATTCATATGATGCACTGTATGCTATAACACCTTGATGTTTTCCAGTTGTACTCATTTGATCGAGTCGTTCTTTTGTCACAAATTTAACTATGGTATCATGCTTTTTTGCCTCTCTCTTAATGGTTTGTATAGGACCATCTTGTACACCATCCTGAATAAAAAGCTTATCAATTGTTTTTCCAGCACGAAATGCTTCAATCACGGCATTTCTACCTTCTATTGTATTTTCTGTATGGTTCATATTATCCATATCTATAAACTCTCACTCCTATTCTCGTATCTTTTTATCAAAAAATCATCTATACCGCCAACCATCCGCGCCTTGAAAACTAGGGATATCCAAAAAGAGCAATACAAACACTAACTCTACAACTCAATCTGTGTTATTTCAAGTGCCTGCCGTATCAATTGTACAATTCGCGCCGTTTCCTTTTTTAGAAATAGATATCCACAAAGAGCCTCAAAACCTGTAGCTTTTCGGTACTCAGAAAGACTAGCATTTTTGGCTGGAGAACTGACTTTTGCATTTTTTCCTCTTCTGTATACATCTTGTTCCTCTTGTGTAAGATAATCATGCAAAGCATCTATCATTTTGGCTTGTGTCTGCGCACATACAATTCGTGTAGTATGTTTGTGCAAAACACTCGCTGCACGTTGCCCTCTTTCAACAATCAGAGTTCTGATAATGACTTCAAATATAGCATCTCCTATGTATGCCAAAGTGAGTGGTGAATAAGTTTTGATATCTATCTTTTCACCACCAAACTCACTATGCACTTGTGCTAACAAATTTTGGTTCTCTATGCTTTCCTCCATTTGACTCCTTCACGGGTATCTTCTAACAAAATTCCCTTTTCTAACAATTCATTGCGGATTGCATCTGCCTTTGCAAAATCCTTTTCCTTCTTTGCTGCCTTTCGCTCCTCAATCTTTGTAAGAATATAACTTTCAAATTCTTCGTCCACCCCATTGTCTGCCTCTCTTGTGGCATATGCTGTTGTGAGATCTAGGGAAAGTACTTCATCAAAGCTCTTTGCCAAAGCATACTTTGTACAGTCTGACAGTTCATCCTTTAACATATCATAAAGTACAGTGATCGCCATAGCCGAATTTAGATCGTCACACAAAGCTGCTTCAAACTTTGCCTTGTAGGAATCAAAATCTGACTGACAAATCTCACCTTCATTCTTCAACATACCAACCTTTTTTATTAATTTATCATAGGCAGCCGCTATATTATCTAATGCCTCATAAGAAAATTCAAGTGGCTTGCGATAATGTGATTGCAGACAAAATAGTCTATATGCCCGAGGATCATACCCTTTTGCCTCCAACAAAGAAACTGTCAAAAATTCTCCGTTGGACTTACTCATCTTGCCTGACTTATCATTCAAATGATTGACATGAAACCAATAGTTACACCATTTATGACCTATATAGGCCTCACTCTGTGCAATCTCATTCGTATGATGTGGAAAAATATTATCCACGCCACCACAATGAATATCCATAGATTCTCCTAAATGTTTCATACTAATGCAAGAGCACTCAATATGCCATCCAGGATATCCCACACCCCATGGACTTTCCCATTTTAATTCCTGATCCTCAAACTTTGACTTTGTAAACCACAACACAAAATCACTCTTATTTTTTTTGTTCTCATCTGCTTCAACGTCATCGCGCACCCCTACTAAGAGTTCTTTCTCACTCTGACTTGAAAACACATAGTACTCTTCCAATTTTGCAGTGTCAAAATAAATATTTCCTCCACTCTCATAGGCATATCCTTTTTCGATTAGTACTTCAATCATATGAATAAACTCTGATATGCAATTGGTTGCTGGCTCTACCACATCTGGTTTCTTAATGTTTAATTTCTGGCAGTCCTTAAAAAAGGCATCTGTATAGAACTTTGCAATCTCTAGAACTGTCTTATGTTCTCTCTTTGCCCCTTTAAGCATTTTGTCTTCACCTGTGTCTGCATCGCTAGAAAGATGTCCTACATCTGTAATATTCATGACACGTTTTACATGATATCCCAAGTAGCGAAGTGTCTTTTCTAACAAATCTTCTACAATATAACTTCTTAGATTTCCAATATGTGCATAGTGGTACACAGTAGGTCCACATGTATACATGGAAACCCTTCCATCTTCATTGGGAATAAATTGTTCCACCTTTCGCGTCAATGTATTGTAAAAGGACAATTTGTTTTCCATTTTTTAACTCCCATCTGCCCGCCTCAGCGGGCATTTAAATCTTCTTAGGTATGTACCATTTTATCGTTTACGGTTCCAATTTCTTCTTCAATAGTTTTACTTGCTGTTCTAACTCCAATATGCGATTTGCCATCTCACTGTTAGCATACTGCAAATTCCTGATATCCTCGTTGACTGGATCTGGAAGATCTACCTGATTTAAGTCCTCACGAACCAGTTTCTGATTATTTCGCCTTACAATTCTTCCTGGAACACCTACAACTGTGCAATTTGGGGGAACTTCCTCTATCACAACACTTCCCGCCCCAATCTTAGAGTTTTCTCCAATTTGAAAAGATCCAATAATTTTGGCACCTGCGCTAATCATTACATTGTCGCCGATTGTTGGATGACGCTTTCCGTGCTCTTTGCCAGTTCCACCAAGAGTGACACCCTGATATAGAGTTACATTATTGCCAATCACTGCTGTTTCCCCTATAATCACACCATTTCCATGATCGATAAAAAAATTCTCACCAATTTTTGCTCCTGGATGAATCTCAATACCAGTCTTTCTAACTGCACGTTGTGATATCCAACGCGCCCAGAAAAAATGACCACTTTGATACAATTTGTGCGCCACTCTATAGTGCAGCATCACTTTAAAACTAGGATATAGAAACACTTCCATATTTGAGTGAATCGCAGGATCGCGTTCCCTGATTACTTGTATTTCATTTTTTATATTTTTTATAAAACCCATATTGATGCCTCTGTTAAGAAAGATCTTCTATTTATTATATGCATCACTGCAAAAGTCGATAAACTCTCGCAAAAAGAGTCTACAACACATGCGCTGTATTGAGTGCAATTTCCATCATCTGTGTAAAGGAATTCTCTCGTTCCTGTGCTGTTGTCTTCTCACCTGTCACAATACTGTCTGACACAGTCAGAATCGCAAGCGCATTTTTTTGGCATCTCGCTGCATTCATATAAAGTGCAGCAGCTTCCATTTCCACACACAGAACTCCCATTTTCTGCCATCCTTCATTTGCATCATTGCTGTCATTATAAAAGACATCAGACGAAAAAATGTTGCCAACATGATAGGTCGCACCTATCTGATCCGCTTGATTCACAGCCTCCTTTAAAAGTGCATAACTTGCTGTGGGAGCAAATGTTCCACAAAGCCCATATTGACTTGCATAGTTTGAATTGGTGCAAGCTCCCATACCAAATACAATATCACGCAACTTGACATTTTCCTGCAAAGCGCCCGCAGACCCAATTCGAATAATATTCTCCACATCAAAAAAGTGGAAAAGTTCATAGGAATAAATACCAATTGTCGGCATGCCCATACCACTTGCCATGACACTGACCTTAGTTCCTTTGTAATTGCCTGTATATCCTTGTATACCGCGAATATTATTGACTAGCTGTGCATTTTCTAAAAAATTCTCAGCTATAAATTTTGAACGAAGCGGATCTCCTGGCATAAGAACCGTTTTTCCAAATGCATCCTTTTCTGCGTTGATGTGTGGTGTCATAATCATTGCCATACTTACCCTCATTTCTGCGCTGCTTTTTGATCCTCTCAAGTTTATTGTTGCAGCGCGAACACAAACTTGAGAATAAAAAGATTATTAGCTTTTTTCTCTTTTACAATCGCTCATTGAGCCATGTTGGGCCTGACAAATAAATACTATCAAATTTTGTATTCTGTTTCAACTTACTATACCCAAAAATAAATGCTGTAAATTCTCCAATTGTAGTAGTTACCTCGGGCCTCATAGATGGGTCATCACCATCACAGACCTCCTCCACGCGCTCCATACGACTTCCATTCTCATTAAGATACCATATAAAAAGACCATCATTCTCTGCTATTATAGGATCGACCAATCGAATTGCAATGGTTACTTTTCCGTTGCTTGCTATGTGTTTTAGTATCTCATCAAGATTGACAATACGCGCCATTGTCGTTGGCTTTTTTATCTTCGTCGTATAGAAAAATGATTCTATATCTGCCTCATTTTCAAACACAACCTCGCATATTTGTTCTACACTGTCCTTCGCATAAGCAAAATATCCTTTTATCTGCCCTTCCTCTATGATCTGATACAATTCCCCTTTGCGGCTTCTAAGTTCTTGCTGAAAGCGTTCATAATAAACAGCACTGCGAATATTAAAGACTCCATATCGTTTACATAGATTTGCATTGACAAAATGAGCAAGTAGGAGCAAATCCCCTTTATCTGCCATAGAAAGCGTAACATTATATGGTGAGAGATGCACAATTTCACCTCCAGCCGCCCTTTCTAACATTTCCTTTGAAATCATTTTGGTATTAAGTTCATAGTGTGGTTTGTCATATATATAATGAAAGCCAAAATGTTCAAAAAATATAGATTCTTTTGCAGATACCATACAGAAAGGGATTTTCAGCCTTCTTTGATACTCAAAAACACCTGACAGCAATCGACGCATATATCCCCTTTTTCGATATGCTTGCTTTGTGGCGGCTGCACTAATCAAATAAGTATCCACCCGCGCAATATCTGTCATACAGGGCAGATGGTGCATTTCTAGAAGATGTGGTACTCTACGCATTGCAGCAGAACAAGGAGTTAGATACAGCGCAGAAATAGTCTCTTCTTCCTGTACTGCACATACAATTGCATCCTTTACTCCATAGGTAAAATAGTAATCGAGAAACTCCTTTGTCTCTTCGGGAAATACCTCTTTCCAAAGTTCTCTTGTACTCTTTATCTGCTCTGTATCTAGCATAATGAGCTCAAACGTTGACTCGATCTCACTTCTGATTTCCTGTTCTACCTCATGCGCATGTATTACTTGTTCCATATCTCTCCCATCTATACACCTTTACAAGCTTTTCAATCAGAAAACTCCCATTCATATATCTTTGCGTTTTTCCTGTGTGAAACTTAAATCTTTGATTTCACACTATATACCTTGTCTCAAGCACAAATTTGCATAGCGAATACCATTCGCGTCGTTGACTAGTCTTTTATGTGGATGTCGGCTACTTGACAGCCAGAACATCCCTCACAATTTTTTTGACCAAGTGACTGATGGTCTACCTTTATTGTTGCCATCTCTATAGGACTAGTAAGCAGACAGATTGCCTGTGCAGAAATGCCCTGGCCCTCCCCTGTAAAACCAAGTCCCTCCTCTGTTGTTGCTTTTACATTCACCTGCTCAATATGAATCTGCAATGCATTGGCAATATTTTCACGCATCTGATCAATATATGGACGCATTTTAGGAGCTTGCGCTATAATAGTGGCATCAATATTTTCTATAAAAAATGTATTCTCCTCCAACAATTTTCCTACTTTTTGTAATAAAATAATACTTGATATTCCTTTGTAAGACGGATCAGTATCTGGAAAATGTTTGCCTATATCACCAAGCGCTGCCGCACCCAAAAGTGCATCTGAAATAGCATGTAACAATACATCTGCATCTGAATGTCCCAAAAGCCCACGGTCATATGGTATTGATACCCCGCCTATAATTAAAGGCCTATCTTCAACCAGACGATGAACGTCATACCCCATTCCTATTCTCATTATTTATACCTCTTGCCTACCAATCAATCATGTCGTTTGCAATTTCAAAACACTTATTTTTCTGGCATCTTCAACTTGTCAAAATCACAAAGAAGTTCTATCACTTTATCAAAGAGTTTATCACAGTCTCCCTGTCTTACCCCTTCTATGTTCAGTGGCATTTGTGGATCGTGCAAGGACATGCGAAGTAATAACCACCCTTTTACTTCACTGGTATCAAAGGAAATCCGTACACCTTCATATGAATCAGGCACAATAGTATATCCTTTTTCTTTTGCGCGCTCCTCAAAAGCAGCAAGAGCTTTTTTTCCATATGCTTTAAAATCTTCTGCATCGATCTTTATACGATACTCTCTCTCCTCAAATCCTTTTTCTAGCGTCTCTATAAAAGAGGCTAGCGTTTTGTTTTCCCTTGCTGCCCTTGCAAGTGCAATCAAAAGCTTTACTGCCATATATGCACCATCGTCTAAAAAATAATTTTCACTCAATGCTCCATGCCCTGACGTCTCTATAGCAAGTGGTGATACAATTCCTTCTTTATTTAGGCGAATCGACTCATTAATAACATTTTTGTAACCGCGCATATATCGATGTTGTTTCATGCCGATACTCTCAATAAATCGCGTAAGTCTATCACTTGTAACAGAGTCTGTCACCACAGTTCCACCAGGATACTCTTTTGCAAGAACTGCGGTCATCATTGCAATAATGGCATCTCTGTTTACCTCTTCTCCGTTGGGCAACACTGCCGACATTCTATCCACATCTGTATCAAAAATAATACCTAAATCCGCATTATTTGCTAATACAGCCTGTCTGATTGATTCCATTGCCTGCTTATTTTCAGGATTTGGAATATGATTGGGAAAGTGACCATCCGGCTCTAAAAATTGGCTGCCTGTAGTATCTGCGCCTAATGGATTTAACACTTTTTCCACAAAGAAGCCGCCTGCCCCATTTCCAGTGTCCACTACAATGCGCAGACCCAAAAGTGGTTTTTCATATTCTGTAGCAGCAATTCCCTTTTTTATCTTATCCCGCAAAAATGCACAATATACGGAAATAGAATCTATTTTTTCCACATTTTTCAAACTCGCATCCACTGGCTCAAGTTCTGATGCAATCGTAAGAAGCGCCGTGATATCATCATGTTCTAAGCCACCATCCCTATCAAAAAATTTATAACCATTTCTATTAAATGGAAGATGACTTGCAGTAATCATAATTGCGCCATCAAACGCAAATTCTTCAAAAACAGTGGTCATAAACATCGAAGGGGTCGAGACTAATCCACAATCATATACAGTTGCCCCTGCTGCTACAATTCCCATTGCTGCTGCTTCAAAAAGGCAACTAGCCGTTATTCTAGAATCATGTCCTATTCCTATCCTGAGTTCTTCGATCCTCTTACCCTTTTTGTCTGCAAGCCATCTGACAAATCCGCCTCCAATCTGGTTCCCTGCCTCCTGCGTAAGTGTAATCTCCTCACCTGCAACGCCATCACATGCCACTCCACGTATATCACTGCCATTTTGAAGCTTCATTATATTTGTCATCATTCATCTCCTAGTTTTCTTATCTCATCTAGCTAATGTACCAATCCTTTACACTTATGATACATCGTGCTGCCTATTTGAGGACCAATGTCTTTATATTGTTGTTAGTCGCCATAACTACACCTGTTTTACTCGCAAAATATTCAGTCCTCACTACAATTATCAAATGATTCGTACACCAGGCTCCTGCCTTGTTGCGCAACTCATTATATCATAGTCTACCAAAAAAAGGAATATAAAATACAATCCAAACTACTGCAAAAATCCCCTTTTTCTAGCTTCCTCTAGAAGATGGGGTTGTATAGTTGGGTATGTCCAATGATCTGGTAACTTATCTGTTATTATAATTGTCTCAATCTCGTTGTATAACTCTGCCTCAAAAGATTGAATGTCAGCATAATATAACATTCCAAACGTTTCCTGACCATCGAAATTCTCTTTGTGTATAACAGAATAGGCACAAACTGGCTCTATATGATACTCAAGCGCTCCTGTCTCTTCGTACAATTCTCTTTTTGCTGTCTCAATAATTTGTTCTCCCTGTTCCCTGTGTCCTCCTGGAATTTCCCATGTTGTTCTATCCTTGTGCTTGCAAAAAACATACTTTCCATCCGTTCTTGCGATAATTACTGCAAAACGCAAAACGGCATCCGCGACCTTCTCATAAAAATGTACCATTTATCCTAACTCCTATCTGCATGTTTTTGTGGGCTCTTTAATCAAGATGAGTGAATGTTTAATTTCACACTAACCTCTATGTCGCGGCTTTGCCGCAACTCAAATCCAGATGAAAAACGCCTGATTTTGGCGTTTTTCGGTGTGAAAAAAGTCTGCTATGCAGACTTCTTCTCACACTAACTCCCATCTGCATGCTTTAGCATGCACTCCAATCAGGATGGGTGAAA
>CAJUHQ010000110.1 GCA_910586095.1 uncultured Lachnospiraceae bacterium
GACTTGTATGAAAAACCTGCTAATAAGCAAGTCATTCAGCTATAAAATTGTTGATGTTACGTTGCTTTGGCAATCGCTCTATCTAATTAACTATAACAGTATTGATAGTATCCTAATATATAAGGATAGATCTTTTATTAGTATACCTAAAAAATACGCAGACGTCAAACACAAATTTGTAAAAAAATTAGGAGAATTACTAAAAGTTTTGGTAATTTTTTTCTAAAGTACTATTGTAGAGTAATGAGCGAAGTTGACGACTCATTAAAAGAGAAAACCAATTATTAAACTTGTAATGAGTTGACAAAGTTTAGTGTTTGAGTCAATGCAAAATAATTATTTCTTATATAGTCTTGAGCTTATACAATAAGATTGTTTGGAATAATATTTTGTACAAATAAGAGAGCATCATAATTGTTTTAATATGTACAGGTAAATGCTCTCTTTTAAATAAAAAGTAATCTTTTTAAGTGATTATGTTATGTAAAAGTAGTCTTAAAATGAGGCGTTTTTTATATTCTTTGGTTTGGTTCATTAAGGTCTATACTTTCTGTAATTGACTCTGATTCCTCCTCAGTTTCTGTGGACGAGTTGACAGTAATCTTATAGCTGCCCTTAAAGCTCTTGCCTATTTCTGTTAGCCAAAGGATTTCATCATTTTGGGCAGTGTAAGTTTCTGTTCCGCTATATTCTGCTTCCTTTTCTAATGTGTAGATATCATTGTCATCTTCATCTTTCAAAACAAAGAATACAGTTCCCTTTTCTAGATTGATGTCAAATTGAACTTCGTCACCTTCGTTTAATTCAATTTTTCGGCCCGTTTGTATTCCACTCCAATAAATAGCACTTCTACTAGCGATACTTTTTATATCATTATTTTGAGATGCTACAGAAACATTAAAATGAAAAGAACATCCCGTGAGACAATAAAGTAGCAAAGTAATACTAAAGAATAATCCAATTTTTTTCACGTTAATCCCCCATGCCGCCTTTGGCGGCTCAAATAGAAATGAAAAACGCAGTTTTTTGCGTTTTTCTTGTGTGAAAAAAGTCTGCATAGCAGACTTAATAGTTCTTAGGCAGTGTCTTTTGCTGCCTTAGAACTATTTTTCGCATTATCGTCCTCCATATATTTCATATATACTAAGTAAATGTCTAAAAACTTTATACAAACATTTGTTTGAACAAACTAGAACTAATGAATGTACATAGATATATTTGTATATAGGATACTAAACAATGGTATATTAAGTGTTTTTATGTTTTTTAGGGGAAATTGATATATCCTTGAAGCCATACAACTCCTTTAAAGCGTCTTCCTATGACAGCTTCTCCGTATAGATCTTCTTTATTGATACATACATGCAATGTCAGTTCATTACATTCTACAGTCATAAAGATTACTTCCTCTGCCGTGATACGGTTTTTGTCAGTATACATTTGTGTAATTTCACCTAAGATGGAGTATTGGTCACATTCCACACCATAAGGCATAAAGTAGGTGTCTACTAGACTAAAGACATCTGCATTGTGAATTTTTCGTGATATCATTGTATAGGTATCCATGTCCTCAAGAGTAAGGCTTTCTATAGCAGCTTCATCCCCTTGCCTAGCCTGGGCAATCAAGCGATTTCTTTCGTTAGATGCCTTCCGAATACGCTCTTTTTCATGCTCATTTTTAATAATTGGCATCATAATGGTTCCTTCCACAGACAAAGCACTTAAAATAAGTGATGTGCCTTGTATAGGGAGTTGATTTTGAGCTTTAAATCGGATATAAGGTATCATATTTTGCAGATAAAAAATGAGAGAAACACCAACTTTGAGGTCGTCGCATACGCCTGCGTAGGATTCTTTTTCGGCCTGTCGTTCTATAGAGATATCTTCATGTGAGCTGATGGTATTTCCACGCAAATACGGAAAATAATATTCATATACAAATTTATTGTTTTCTTCAAATTCGCCACGTATGCAAATACCTGCGCCATGAACAAAATCAAGAAATAATTCTGCATAAACTTTATTTTTTTCATCTGCCGCAATGTCTCTTATCGCTGTGTAAGCCTCCGCTTCTGTATTTGTCTCATCAGGAGAGCGCAGTAAAGTATGTTCTACTACTTCGTTAATCAGCTCTTGTAACTGTTGTCTTTTTTCTATCTTGCTAAAACCTATGGCCTTTAAATATTTGTGCACTCTAAACCATGCCTTTCTGTCTAGTTGCGGAATCTAGCTAATAATGGCTTTACCGCCCATATATGGTTGTAATACGCTTGGTATTGCTATAAAGCCGTCTTCACGCAAATTATTTTCCAAAAATGCGATCAACATTCGTGGAGGTGCTACCACAGTATTGTTTAATGTGTGGGCAAAATATTTGCCTTCATCTGCATTTACTCGAATTTTCAATCTTCTGGCTTGGGCGTCACCAAGATTAGAACAGCTTCCAACTTCAAAATATTTTTTTTGTCGTGGAGACCATGCTTCGATATCAACAGATTTTACTTTTAAATCAGCTAAATCGCCTGAGCAGCACTCTAAAGTGCGTACTGGAATGTCAAGACTTCTAAATAAGTCAACAGTATTTTGCCATAATTTATCAAACCACATAGGAGATTCTTCAGGTTTGCATACAACAATCATTTCTTGTTTTTCAAATTGATGTATACGATAAACGCCACGTTCTTCTAGACCATGAGCGCCTTTTTCTTTTCGGAAGCATGGCGAATAACTTGTAAGAGTTTTTGGAAGTTCTGCTTCAGGAATAATGGTATCAATAAATTTTCCAATCATAGAATGTTCGCTTGTACCAATTAAATATAAATCTTCACCTTCGATTTTGTACATCATAGCGTCCATCTCGTCAAAACTCATAACGCCCGTGACAACATTGCTTCTAATCATAAAAGGAGGTACACAGTAAGTAAATCCTCTATCAATCATAAAATCACGTGCATAAGAGATGACCGCAGAGTGAAGTCTTGCAATGTCACCCATCAAATAATAGAAACCATTTCCAGCGACTTTTCTGGCACTATCAAGATCAATGCCACGAAGACGGAGCATAATATCAGTGTGATATGGAATCTCAAAATTAGGAACAACAGGTTCACCATAACGTTGAACTTCTACGTTTTCAGTATCATTTTTTCCAATTGGAACACTAGGATCAATTATGTTTGGGATTGTCATCATAATTTTGGTGACTTTATCGCTCAATTCCTTTTCTTTTTCTGCAAGTTCTTCAAGTGTTTTAGCCTGTGCATTAACTTGCAATTTGACAGCTTCCGCTTCCTCTTTTTTGCCCTGTCCCATTAAAGCGCCAATTTGTTTGGATAATTTATTTCTTTCTGCGCGCAAAGAATCTGCTTCTTGTTGAGTCTTTCTAGCTTGCGCGTCTAATTCAATAACTTCATCGACAAGAGGAAGTTTGTGATCCTGAAATTTCTTTTTTATATTTTCCTTGACTACAGTTGGGTTTTCTCTCAAAAATTTGATATCAATCATGGATCTTCTCCTTTTTATTAAACATTTATTATGCAAAGTGTGTCGATTGTCAGGCCATATGGCTATCCATGTTCAACATTCATTCTGTCAAATCGATTGCTTTATCAGATTAATGTATACTAGATTGCGATTGCTATATAAATTGACAGTAAGCTATTTAACAACAGACTGTATAACAACAAAAGTTTCTTTTACTAGATCGACAAATTTATCCTTTCGCATAGGCTGCCCATATTTATCTTCCACTATACGAAGCACAGGTCTTTCTGGGAAATGAGGATTTTGGCGCATAACAATACCTACCTCATTTTGGTTTGTTCTTACACGTGAGCCAACAGGATAAACAGCAATCAATTGTAAGAAAGTAGTGACAATATCATCATCATACCAAACACCACTATAATTTCTAAGATTATTGATTGCCTCATGTACACGAACTCTTGCTTTACCAATACCGCAGATCAACTCATCAAACTCATCGCATACACCGACGATCTGTGTCATGCGCGATACTAAGTCTGTGCCAAGTGGATAGCCTGATCCGTCTTTGCGTTCATGGTGATTCATCACAATATTTTTTGCATTTTCTGAAATCCAAGTTTCATTTTTAATAGCAGTGTATCCATAAATGGGATGCTTTTTGTACTCCTCCTGCTCTTTAGCGGGGAGACAATTGATATCTTGATCTTCATATCGAAGAACTAGATAGCGCAGGCCAATATCATGTATTAAAGAACTAAGACTGATATCATAAACCTGTTTTTCCGTTAGACCTAATTTTAGAGCAATCAGTGTAGCTATAGAGCATACTTGTACAGAGTGCTCATAAATGTCTGCACTTCGTTCTTTTACATCATACACTTTTTCTATTACTGCATCGTCTTCCATAACATCTACAATAATGTTTTGTGCTGTTTCTGCAATCTTTTTTAGTCCACTAGTTCTCTGATAGGTGTGTAGATCAAGAAGATCTTTAATTTTATTTTTAGCTTGCTCTTCTACATCTGCGCGTAGAATTTTGGCTTCCTCCATACTCAGTTTACTTGCCTTATTAGGAGGAGTTGGAGTTGGTTTAGGTTCTGATTTAGAAGGAGCAGTTTTGCCAGGAGTTGCGGGTGGCGTTGGTTTTTCTGGTGTAGCAGATGGCTCTGCTGTCTCTTCTATATAGACGGTGAAAACTTCAAGTTCTCTAAGCTTCGTGATAAATTGTTCTTTGATAACAGTTCCCTTACCGAGCACGACGGTATAATCTTCTAGTAAGACGTCACTAGCGAGTACATCCCCTTCTTTTAAGTTATCAATTGTTACTAATTTCATATTCATACCTCCTTGCCCAATATGGGACATTTCATTAAGTGTTTGAAAGTGGTTCTCAAACATTCCCCATTCTACTTATATAGATTCTGCTTCGTTTCCATTGACAGCACGTTCTACCGCTACTTTTTCTTCGTTGCTTAGTGCGATTTGAGAATCGCCATCTTTTACCTTTTTGGTATAGGAATAGCATCCATCTGAACCATGCACAGAGTTGATAATAAAACCGTCATTTTTCCCATCAAGTAGTGCAACCGCAAAGCTGAGTCTTCCTCCCATTTCCTTGAAGGCATCATATTTTACAAGACCTATTTTTTGGAAAGCTGACTCATGTCTTTGAAAAAGTTCTTTGATATCTTCTCTATTTTTATCGATACTGCGCTTCATAAATCTGTTGTCTTCATATAAAGTGATGATATCTTCCTCTAGGCTTCCAGCATTCTTACCTAACATAAATTTTTGGTATTTCTTTTTGAATCTGCTAATGTGTATCAAGGCCATAATAATCAGCAAAAGTAATACGACGTTCATAAGTAACATTCCCAAAAGGATATAACCAATATCAATAGTTCCCAGTCCAATACTGTTTAAAAAATTACTGTTCATTTGTGTCTCCTATTTCTATTATTTTAACTCAGGATAATGAACAATTTTTCCAGTGAAATAAATGACATGGCTTTAATTCTTTGCTGGAAAAATGTTCTCGGACGTTTTCATTCCTGATTAAAGTCCGATGTCTCAGTTTTATAAACTGGGATATGTACTTTAGATATATTTTAGCCTTTCTATTTATTGCAAGAAATAGAATGATAAGGCACTATTTACGTTCCTATTTTCTATATAGTTTAAACGTTCGTTATCCTCTATATACTTTTATATAGTAAACTCTTATCATGTACAGCCTGCTGTCTGGCGGGCCGCATGGCCATCCATACTATGAAAGTCGAAGACTTTCATAGTAATTATTATGCTATTCGTATATTAGTACATGTACTTTCATAGCTATCAACAACGAATAGTCACAAAATTACTTCATTTCTATAGTTGAAAGGGACTCAATCAATCGCTCTAAATCATCATTGGAGTAAAATTCAATTTCAATTTTGCCTGCTCCATTTTTTCCCTTTGATGAGATTGCGACTTTTCTGCTCATTTTTTCTTTTAATCGATTCTCAATATCCTGATAAATATATTGAAGAGGGGAAGGAAGTTCTTCCTTCTCAGGTTTTGGATCGTCGGGTTTTAGTAAATCTTTGACCAATTTTTCTACTTCACGCACACTAAGCTTTTCATCAAATATTTTCTGAGCTAGTTGCAATTGAAGCTCTTGATCTTCGATCGGAATCAAAGCACGCGCATGACCTGTAGAGAGCATGTCATCAATAATCATTTGTTGTACGCCTTCGCAGAGTTTTAAGAGGCGCATACTATTTGTGATTGTAGTCCTGCTTTTTGAGACACGTTCAGCGACTTCATCTTGTTTCAAGCCAAACTCGTCAAGCAGCCGTTTATACGCCAGAGCTTCTTCAATGGGATTTAGATCTTCTCTCTGAATATTTTCAATCAGGGAAATTTCTAGAACTTCTTGGCTTGTATAATTTTTAATGATTACAGGTATTTCTTTTAGACCTGCTAGTTTTGCGGCACGCCATCTCCGCTCCCCAGCAATTATTTCGTAGTAGTCCTTTTTATCCTGAACAAGGATTGGTTGTAGTAAACCAAACTGCTTGATAGAATCTGCTAGTTCCTGCAAGGCATCTTCATCAAAAGTTTGGCGTGGTTGACCTCTACTGGGCTCTACTTTTGTAATTTTGATTAGTGTATTAGCTTGTTTTTTGACAATGTTACTATCCTGTGTATCTACAGGTTTGACTGTATTTGATGTAGGTATTAAAGCATCTAGACCTCTGCCTAATCCTCTTGATGCCATTGACATTTCTCCTTTTTATCTGTTATTGTTAATCACTTCCTCCGCTAATGCCATATAACTTTCGGCACCTGCTGATTTGGGGTCATACAAATTGATTGGTTTACCATAGCTAGGAGCCTCCGCCAATCGAATATTTCTGGGAATTAAAGTATTATATATTTTTTGGCTAAGATGACTCTTGACATTTTCTACTACTTGTGCTGAAAGATTGGTGCGGGAATCATACATAGTAAATACGGCACCATCTACATCTAGATCTGGATTTAATCGTTCCTTAACTAGATTCACTGTATGGATCAATTGGCTTAATCCCTCTAGTGCATAGTATTCGCATTGAATTGGAACCAAAACAGAATCAGCAGTTGTCATTGCATTTACAGTGAGCAGGTTGAGAGAAGGAGGACAATCTATAATAACAAAATCATAGCGATCCTTTACCCAGTCCACTTCATTTTTTAAAATATATTCTTTTTTTTCTACACCAATTAGTTCGATCTCGGCAGCAGCGAGATTGACATTGGAAGGGAGTATAGAAATATTTGGAAAAATATTTTTTAGGATACAATCTTCTATGGAACAATCTCCCAGTATAAGTTCATAGATGGTGTTTTCTAATTCGTTTTTTTCGATTCCAAATCCGCTTGTTGTATTTCCCTGTGGATCGACATCGATCACCAATACGCGTTTCCCTTTTGCTGCTATGCATGATGACAGATTAATCGAGGTGGTCGTTTTTCCAACGCCTCCTTTTTGATTTGCAATAGCTATTATTTTCCCCATAATATTCCTCCTATGCATTGTTCTATCATCCTTTAGCTGGAGTGCTGTGATGAAACGATCTGTTTTGCCTAATTTACTGTTTCTTATTATATCACTTTTGTTAGTGATATGCTATATACATTTCACATTTTTATTGAATTTGTGTAACAGTTCAGCCATGCAAAATTGAATATACAAAATGCTGTTGGGAGCTTGCTCGCATAAGGCATTTTGTATATTCGATTTTATAGGGCGGACGCCTGACATGAAATGGGTATGGCTGAATAGTAACGAATTTGTGAAGTCAGTTTTATATGGAAAAGATGGTTGTTTTTGAGAATAGATTGAGAGATTGCTTTGATAAAGGCTTGCAGTATAAAATAATATACAAATTATAGCATGATAAAAATAGAGTCAAATAGTGCATTGATTAGAAATGGAGTTATAGTAATTGACAACAAAAGCAAAAAAGATAATATGTATAGTTGTATAGTTTGGTGTATGAGAAAGAATAAATACTCAAAATGTTTCACGTGAAACATTTTTAACAGGAATAAAATATTTTTACTTTCATATAATTTCATTTCATAGTATTAAAAAAGTAATGTTTCACGTGAAACATTTTGAAAAAATATTGTATAGTAAAAGAAGAGCCTATCTTTTATTAAAAATTCTTAAGAACTTAGTGATATGTAGCTTGATACAATACTATATAAAAGTAAATATTGCTAATAAATAGTTAATTTGTTGAAGTGGTATGTATTGTTTTATAAATTATCTATATTGTCATTTCTTGGTGTAAAAAAAGTCTGCATAGCAGACTTAGAGTTTCTCTGCGAGATAGCTTTTGCTGTGAGCAATAGAAACTTTTCTTGAACACCCTCATGATTTTGCTTTGCGGGAATCTCAAGTCATGAGTGTAGTACTTCTCCGTAAAGCAGCTTTTGTTGTGAGTGGAAACTGTCACAGTCAGCTAGAAGTACTTCTCACACGAACTCCCATCTGCAACCTTTGCTGCAAACAGTTAGAAGTACTTTTCATACTAGCATAATTTCCTGATAGACTAAATCATGTTTTCTTGTATAGTCGTGTTCTATCATAGTCATTATAAGTCTTTCTATTTTTAATTTCTGTACAAACTCTATTTGCAGAGTACTAAAATTATGGTGAGGAAAGTGACACTCTGTCAAGATCTATATTCCCCATATGGTAAAAGTTATGGAATTTATTTTCACAAACCTGATTATTAATCACTATAATTAGAAACAAACATAAAATCAATCAGACAATGCGATGAATGGCTTAATTAGATACCCCCCAAATATCAGAAATGCAAACACATAAAAGTCAAAACAAGTTCAAAAAAGTGCTTTCTGCGTGATCTCACATTTTAGAACAAAAAGCAACCTCCAAATGAAATCTCTCTAATTTCCATGTCGCAGCTTTGCAGCGACTCAAATCCGTAGTACTTCTCAGTGAATCAGCTTTTGCTGTGAGCAGTTAGAAACTCTTCTAACACAAACTCCCATCTGCCTGTTTTAGCAGGCGTACAAATCAGGATGGTGAAATCTTTCATTTCACACAAAAATATGAATGTTCCAGCTTTTTGTATTATAAGAATAAAGAGAAATTTAAGGAGTTATATTCCAAGATATCTGATTATGAAGAGAAGTTTTAAAAGTACACAGACCTACAAATATACTTTTGAAACAAGGATTGATAAACACACAAAAGAACTTTTTTGCTAAAAGAAATTACTACAGATAAAAAAGGCTCTCAGAAAGGAATATGAAAACGCTACATACTGACATAATCGCATAGGTAAGGGAGCGTCTCCAATTTCTATATAGATAAATTTTGACTACAATCGATTTGAAGAAACTAAAAACATACAGTTCCGATTTACTGAAATGAAACAAGAGTATTGGCAATGACTAGAATAGGAAAAATTTAAGCTAAGCAGCAGAATCACCAACAAGTTAATAAAAGCCAGAAAATGATATGTTAAATAAATTACCTCAAATGTCATGTGTTTGGTATCACACAGCATTTGAGGTCTGTAGATGTCTTTTCGCTTTTTCTATTGCACTATTCCTAATTCTTTCTGATTCAAAAAATTCATTTGATAATTAGTAGTACTCTCTATCTGGACAGAAATTAAAATCGTAAACTGCCTAATCGCACGATTGCGTCGTTAAAATTTATTACAAATTTTGAAAATACTATATCACTATTTATTGCGCTTCCTTGATAACAATACTTTGGAACACCTTGTCTATTATATCTTTGCTTTCACTGTAAACACTTTTCGGCATATGAAAACTGATACCATAGAAGCCTACAAGCTCCGTATCAAAAATAACCCTTCCCTGTATTGCAGTATTTCCGTCATCAAGCATATATTCCTCCCAGAAATACTGTCCTGTCAGCCCCTGTGATGTCTGAAAAGAGTTTGGTCCATTTGCATTTGGAAGATCAGCGGCGGTCAGTGTTCCATGCTGTCCAAAAATACTAAAAACTGCATCTTCCCTTCCTTGCACTTTAACAAAATATCCCCAATCAGGGTCTTCCTCCTCCACATCTTCTAGTGTATAGTTCCAGTTGTCCGGCATCTGAAATGATATTTCTACCGCCTGCTCATAGGGTTTAAATATATGAGCAATATCCATGTATTTCACTTCTTCAGGAGGAGCCATTTGTGTTGTTTGTGTTTCCTGTCCGCTGCTAGATTCTGGCTCTGACGCACTTTCTGTCTTTGCTGGTTCTTCACTTTGAATAGATGTTTCAAACGGTACCTCATCAGAGGTTATTGACTGCGTTTCATTCTCAACTGTTGTTTGTTCCTCTACAGATGATAGTGTCTCATTAACAAATATCTCTATTGGGGGCTCCTGCACTTCTTCTTTTGCGCCACACCCACTAATTAAGCATACCCCCATTGTTGCCAGAAATAATATAGACTTTCTTGCTTTCTTCATCATTTCCATCTCCTCATTTTTATCTTGCTTTTACTTTGGTTAAATAGTAAATATTTTGTATTTGCCATTTTTGTATAGATCTACTGTATTGCCTGTGTATATAGTGTCTGTTCATAGCACTATACTTTCTGTTTTAACTGTTGAAAAATAGCCTATACGTCTGTTCTGACCCCAAAAAGTCTATCCGTTGTGCCTGCGTTTTTTGATACGTACTCTCGAAGAAATGCTCCTACACAAGTTATACATATTATTTCTGCACAGGCTCTAAGCAATTATAAATCTCCCTGTATCATTTGTCAAGCTGTCATGTATGAAACGACATTGAGTCTGATTTTTTGGAAAGCTGCATACCAAAATTGATAGTTTTATGTCTTTTCATGAAACGTCTTGTTAGGAAGAAATTGTTATTATTATAATAAGAAGAGGTATACAAGGAAGGAGAGACATACAAGAATACTCATTTGCGATGACAATGATTTTATTTTGTAACAATTAACAAATTATCTCAATAAATATTTTCAAAAAGCTGGCTCAGATCATCACAAAATTGTATGTTGCAGAGAAGGTGAATCACTTCTTATTGATAAGAATGAAAAGATATTGCATTTCTCATTGAGTTTACTTTTCAACCTGATTTTTATTGGGTACCTATAATTATGTTCTGAAAAAGGCGGATAACAAACATTACCTATCTCGAACTGCTACTGCAAAAGGAAAAGACCTATGCAAAATATTATAAAATGCTTCTAAGCCAGCAGGAAAACAAGAATATCCTTATTCGTGATATGAAAAAACAGTTGCAGGCGATTGCACTTTTAAATAAGAAAGGGGAATTATATTTTTTCTGTTCAAAATATATCCAATTCTTACTTCATTCTAAGAATTGAGGCAATGTTATAAATGCATTACAAAATCAAATCACAAACCATCTCTGCGATCTTTTTATCACACTCATCTACATAGCCTATATCTTCTTTCATATCCCACAGATATATTTTTTCCATCTCATCATTTTCT
>CAJUHQ010000111.1:0-8077 GCA_910586095.1 uncultured Lachnospiraceae bacterium
ACGTATTGTAGTTATGAAGGATGGTATTGTTCAGCAGGTAGATACACCACAGAATTTGTATGAGAAACCACAGAACTTGTTCGTTGCAGGATTTATGGGTTCACCACAGATGAACTTTATTGATGCTACAGTAGAAGTAAAAGGTGATACTGCGAACTTAAAGGTAGCAGGACTTACTATTGCACTTCCTCCTGCAAAATCTAAAAAGCTCATTGACGGCGGTTATAATGGAAAGAAAGTTACATTCGGTATCAGACCTGAGGACATCTATGATTCTCAGATGATGATCGAGGCAAAGCCTGGAAGCACATTTGAGACAACAATCCGTGTATATGAGTTGCTCGGCGCAGAAGTATTCTTATATGCTGATCTTGCTGAGTTCCCAATTACAGCACGTGTTGATCCTAGAACTACTGCAAGGCCTGGTGACAAGGTTAAGTTTGCTATCGATGTCGAGAAGATTCATGTATTTGATAAAGAGACAGAGAAGGTTGTTACAAACTAATCTGAATACGAAACATATTTTCCCCGGCGGTTTTGCCGGGGATTTTTTTTTCTAATAACAGACAATAGGACACTTTATTTTATTTTAATCTGTGTTCGGATTGTATTCGTTTTTTATATCATATAAAATAAAGATATGTCATATGTTATAGTTTGTGAATAGCAACACTTTAATGATAAGGTTCTATTTTAACTGTTGACAGAATGAACGAGAATCCATATATGGGGAAGTATAGGTTTTGCCACAGAGAAAGGAGTATGGTTGTAAAAATGATATCAAACCAAATAATTCAGACAAGTATAGATGAATTGAAGGCAATTACAAAAGTCGATTTGTGCGTGATTGATATGGAAGGGCTTGTAGTGGCATCAACCTTCGACAGCAGGGCAATATCTCAGGAATTGGTAATTAGTTTTGTACATTCTCCTGCGGATAGTCAGATTGTAGGCGGATATCATATGCTCAAGGTTCTTGAGGAGAATGAGGTACTGTATGTTTTGGTGTCAAAGGGACAGAGTACAGATGCCTATATGATTGGAAAAGTGGCTGTCAGTCAGCTACAAAATTTAGTGATTGCATATAAGGAACACTTTGATAAAAATAATTTCTTCCAGAATTTATTGTTGGATAATCTGTTGTTGGTAGATATTTATAATCGTGCAAAAAAGCTTCATATAGAGCCAGAAATACCGCGCGTTGTGTATTTGATTGAGGCACAAAATGACAAGGACAATATTTCGATGGAAATGCTCAAAAATATTTTTAGTGAGCAGCCAGGATGTTATCTTACGGCAGTAGAGCAGAAAAATATTATTTTAATTAAAGATGTCAGTACAATGGAATCATATGATGAGGTAGAACAGACAGCGCAGGTGATTGTAGATATGCTCAATGCGGAGGCAATGTTGATTGCCAAGGTAGCATATGGGGCTATTGTACGTGAACTAAAAGAGGTATCTAAATCATATAAAGAGGCTAAGATGGCTTTGGATGTCGGCAAGATTTTCTATATGGAGAAGTCTATCAATGCATATAACACGTTGGGAATAGGCCGTCTTATTTATCAGTTGCCGATCAATCTGTGTCGCATTTATATGAAAGAGGTATTTGGAGATAATATACCAGATGATCTAGATGATGAAATGCTCACAACTGTGCAAAAGTTTTTTGATAATAATCTCAATGTATCAGAAACATCCAGACAGCTTTTTGTTCATCGCAATACGCTGGTATATCGTATAGAGAAATTACATCAATCCACAGGACTTGACATTAGAAAATTTGATGATGCCTTAACCTTTAAGATTGCTTTGATGGTGGTCAATTATATGAAATATATCGATTCGTTGGAAGGATAGGGCAGTATTTACTAGATAAAAAATCCCCTTTTGCCACGGTAAAAGGGGATTTTTATACATAGATCTGTATAGAAGAAAACGTGTTCTGTGTGATTGCTTATATATAAATCGTAAAAATGATGCTAGTGAGTCGATTTTGTATTTAATCAAGGCCGACAGTGCCGTCAACAGGGAGAGAAAATACAATTCCCTGTGCTTTGCTTTGCATACCACACTCTTTGCTAATAGCTTGCATGATAGGTAATTTGTCATCCTTTTTAGCAAGGATAATAACAACCTCTCGTTCCTGCTGTACACTGATCTTCCAGAATCGCGTAGCTTCTTCGCTTCCGACGCGTCTACTGTGAAACACAGTACCTCCTGATGCGCCCATAGGACGAGCAGCATTCATTACATTTTCACTAAATCCTTGGTTTACAATAGCCAAAACCATACTGTATTCATTTTCCATCGCTTCTGATTCCTCTCTTTCCAATAATGCGCGTTTTTCTTCTGGTATTAGTGTCTCGATTAATTGAAGAACACGGCCGCTGCCGCCCGACATGGTGACGGTAAATGCAATTCCTGTGTTTGGCATGCCCAAATGCAACTTTTTTTGTAGTTTGGTGAGTATTTCTGGTACAACGATTCGTGGCATCATGCTCATAAGGATACGTTTGTCGACTCCATCTAATCCCAACATATCCATAACTTCATTAGAAGCAGTTCCTTGACTGTGGGTGATATACTGTGCGGGGACATTTTCTGCCTGAAATAGATCAACGGCTTTATCTACCAATTTTGGTGTTGCAATCAGAAACAACATTTGAAAAGCCGGTTTTTTATAATTGCCTGTCATTTGACTAATCCTCCTCGAATTCTAAGATATCATCTACATCCTCCAAGGATATAATTTCCTCAGGAATAATTTCTTCAGGAATCATACCCTGTGCAGCAGTCTTGTGTGCTTGTTTGAGTTTAAGTTGGTACAGGATTCCCATAATCTGCACAGCAATTAACGGAGTTAATGCTACCAATGCTACAACACCAAATGCATCGGTCATAATATTGCCGCCAATTGATTCGCAGGCTCCAATGCTTAATGGGAGTAAAAAGGTGGTGGTCATAGGACCACTGGCTACACCACCCGAGTCAAAAGCGATACCAACAAACATCTTTGGAACAAATCGCGACAGCACTAACGCGATGAGATAGCCTGGGATAACAATCCAGTGGATAGATAATCCAGTCAGAATACGAAGCATGGAAAGACCAATACTGACTGATACACCAATAGACAGGCATCGGTTCATAGATTTTGCAGATACGGCGCCATTGGTCACACCCTCCACTTGGTGATTGAGGACTTGTATTGCGGGCTCAGCTTTTACAATGTAATATCCAATTAGCATGCCAATCGGTATAAGTAACCATCGCCAGTTTGCGTTGGCAATATCATGTCCTAGGGAAGAACCAACAGGGGCAAATCCGACACTGACTCCACAAAGAAAAAGAACCAGGCCGATATATGTATAGGCAAAACCAATGAGAACACGCTTAATCTGACGTCGTTGATAACGATGAGTAAGTAGTTGGAATATAAGAAAAACAGCGGCGACAGGAAGGAGTGAAATAAAAACCTCTTTGATATAAGGAGGAGTACTAATCAAAAATTCCCAGATAACATCGCGCGTTGTAGCTACATCCGCCACGGATGATAAGGTAAAAGCCGCCTGTGTTGGATTGTAGAAACAGCCTAAAATCAATACAGCTAAGATGGGGCCAACGCTAGAAAGTGCCACCAGACCAAAACTATCACTCGATGCATTTGTATCACCGCGGACAGAAGCAAGACCGACACCCATTGCCATAATAAATGGTACAGTCATAGGACCTGTTGTCACACCGCCAGAGTCAAAGGCAACTGCCAAAAAGCTTTTTGGCACCAGAAAGGACAATCCAATCAAGGCGATATAAAGTACTGCTAGAATGGTTGACAAGTTAATCTGAAACAAAATTCTAATGATTGCCAGAGCAAGAAAGATACCAACTCCAATCGCTACTGTAAAAATTAAAGTGTAGTTGGGGATGGAAGGCACTTGTCCAGCCAAAACTTGTAGATCAGGTTCTGAGAGCGTTATGATAGTTCCCATAGAAAAACCAAGTAAAAAAATAACAAGAATATGTCGTGTTTTGGAGATCTGAACACCGATACCTTCACCTAGAGGAGTCATTGACATCTCTGCTCCAAGCTGGAAAAATCCCATTCCGACGACCAGCATAACAGCTCCTGTAATAAACATAACCATTGTCCCTAGTTCAACAGGGACAAGCAGGATACTAATTAACAGCACAATACCCGTTATCGGTAAAACTGCGGAAACAGATTCTAGTATTTTTTCTTTTAATTTTTGGTTCATAGGCATCACCTCTCTTTGGATGGAATCTTCGTATATACTGTAGAATCATTGGGTAGATGCTATTATTATATTCAGCCTCATGATACTTGTCAACCGCGTTTTGGGCTGCAAAGAGAATATAGGATGAAAGTGATGAAGTTGGCTAATCTTTGTGATAGAGTCGTTTTCATAGGGGCATGTACGACGATTTGGAAGTTGAAAAGGAGGCGGTTTCATGATATACTGTGAAAGGCTATACGACCAATAAAAAATTGGATTTTATATCAAATAAAGATAGAACAAAATTGTTTGGGTCAATACAATAAAGTAATAACGTTAGTATGGATAAATACAGTATACAATGAGGAAGCAAAAATGATGGAGCAAGCAATCAGAAAGGAAAAGATGGTTCAGGCAAAGCCTATTTTAAAGTGGGCAGGCGGAAAAACACAAATGCTTGGCGATCTTACACCTAAAGTGCCAAAGACATATGGCAGATACATAGAACCTTTTTTGGGTGGTGGTGCACTTTTTTTTCATTTGAATCCGACTAACGCCATTCTTGCTGACAGCAATCCCGAATTGATTAACATGTATCAGGAAGTGGCAGATCATGTTGATTGGGTGATAGAGTATTTGCGCCAATATAAAAATACAAAGGAAGAGTATTATGCTGTTCGCGCGCTAGATTGGACTAAGTTGTCCAAAGCGGAAGCGGCTGCCAGAATGATTTATCTCAATAAAACTTGTTATAATGGATTGTATCGTGTAAATAGAAAAGGACAGTTCAATGTGCCTTATGGCAAATATAAATCTCCTAATTTTTGTGATGAAGAAGCATTGTATGCTGCCTCAGAAGCCTTGCAGAACAAAAGCATTGTGTGCAATGATTATCATGTGGTATTAAAAGAATATGCACAGGCAGGGGATTTTATTTTTTTGGACCCGCCTTATTTACCGATTTCAGAATGTTCCGATTTTAAACGTTACACAAAAGAGCAGTTTTATGAGGAGAATCACATTGAATTGGCTAAAGAGGTACAGCGATTACAGAAAATAGGGTGCCATGTTATTTTGACCAATTCCAATCATCCGCTCGTGCACCAGTTGTACGCACCCTACAATATAGAAGTGATTCAAACAAAAAGATATATTTCTTGTAACGGAGATAAACGAAAGGGTGAAGATGTCATTGTGACTATTTTAACAAAAAAAGAAGAAGAATCAAAAATAGTTTTAAAATCATTAGAAGAGCAAGTGCAAAAATATCCACCAACTAGGTTTATGGGATCAAAGAGTAAATTGCTAGGACAAATCTGGTCAGTTGCCTCACAGTTTGAATTTGACACAGTTGTGGATTTATTTTCTGGTTCTGGTATTGTAGGATATATGTTTAAGGCACAGGGAAAAGCTGTCATTAGCAATGATTATATGGCAATGTCGGCAATTTTTACCAAGGCAATGGTGGAAAACAGTCATACAATATTACCATTAGAAGAGGCGAAGGCGCTATTGCTTCCAACAAGTGCTTCCGATCATTTTGTATCAAAGACATTTCAGGATTTGTATTATTCTGATGCAGAAAATGAACAGATTGATAATATGAGAGCGAATATTGCGGCGATAAAAGATCCATATCAACATGCGATTGCTATGACAGCACTGATACGTGCCTGCATCAAAAAGCGCCCGCGTGGAATTTTCACTTACACGGGAAATCGTTATGATGACGGACGAAAAGATTTAAAAAAAACGTTGGAAGAGCAATTTTTAGAGGCGGTTGTGGCGATCAATGAGGCGGTGTTTGACAATAAAAAAGTAAATAAGTCAAATTATGGGGACGCGATGGAATTACAAGTAGGAACACAAGATTTGATTTACATTGATCCGCCTTACTATTCGCCATTGTCAGACAATGAGTATGTGCGCCGTTATCATTTTGTAGAGGGGCTTGCTAGAGACTGGAAAGGGGTTGAAATACAACAAAATACGCAGACAAAAAAGTTTAAATCGTATCCAACTCCATTTTCTACAAGAAAAGGAGCAGCAGAGGCATTTGACCGATTATTTGCAAAGTTTGCAAAGAGTATTTTGATAATCTCTTATTCATCGAACAGCCAGCCAACACAGGAGGAAATGATTAGCCTCTTAAAAAAGCATAAGGAGCATGTGGATGTATTTCCTATTGATTATACTTATGCATTTGGTAATCAAAAGGCTGCAAAAACAAATCGAAACAAGGTGCAGGAATATTTATTTGTCGCATATTAATTAGTGTGAAAACGCCAAAAGCAGGTGTTTTTCATTCGGATTTGAGTCGCAGCAAAACAGCGACATGGGAGTTAGTGTGAAATATAAAATTTCACCCATCTTGATTTAAATGCCTGCAAAAACAGGCAGATGGGAGTTAGTGTGAAAAGTACTTCTAACCGTTTGCAGCAAGGGCTGCTTCACAAAGAAGTACTAAATTTCACCCATCTTCTGATTGGAGAGCCTGCAAAAGCAGGCAGATGGGAGTTAGTGTGTTATATAATCTTCATTTTTCCACAGGTGAAAAATACAAAGTAGGAGAATATTCATGCAGGAAGAAGTTGAAATCTGGTTGGTAGGCAACACAGGGTTGCGCAATCCTAATCGTATCCAGGAAGGATTTTCTGTATTTGCTCAGTCTGCCTTTGTAGGAAATTTACACGGGCGTGAAAATGAAATTGGTTTTATGAATTTGTTGAATGAAAAGGGCATTATTCAAAATGAGGATGGAAAAGATGAGTCTGGAAGTCATGCTAGAAAATGGCGTTTGATGTTTGCTAAAAATGGCTTTATTTACCCTCAAGTAAAAAAGAAGGATGCAGATCAAAATCAACTTGGAAAATTAGATGATCTGACTCCATTTGGAAAATCGTTTTTAAAAGCAGATACTTATCCAGCCGTTCAAGAATGTTATCTTCGCGCAATGAGTGTGGAGCAGTTTGCACTGCCAGATGGCAAACATTATTTTTCTCCATTGCGATGGCTGCTTGCAGTGATGCTAGAATTAGAAAAGAGGACAGGTTCCTCAGAGATGAGTAGAATAGAATTTGCCCTGTGGGGACATACAACCAATCCGAGCTATGAATTGGAAGAGGTAGTTGACAATATATTAGATCTTAGAAAAAGAAGAGCTGCTGCACCTGCAAAACGGGCATTTGACAAAAAGGAAATAGCCAAACGAGCAGAGTCATATTCTAAAAAAGCAGATAATTTTTTGGACTACAGTGATATGAATATGCGCTATCTACGCATTTCTGGTGTGTTTCAGCGCAAGGGGCGCGGCCTTATGATTGCTCCAGCAAAACATATTTTGGCCGAACAACTTGCAAAGGACACAACATCGGATCAACCATTGATTGTGGCATATCAAATACTTTGTGAAGGTGCCCCATTGCCTACAGACAGTATGGATGTTGCAAAGGCACTGTTGACAGATCTGCTAAAACAGATGCGGGAAAGACACATTGCATTTGATATTTCTGATTTGCCACTCGATACACCCACAGAAGTGAATATTGCCAGACAGCGATTAGAGAATATTTTGGCCCAGACAGACGAAGTAACATATGCAGAAAATCAGAGCAATCAATGGCAAGAAATTGCAGATTATATGACATTGCTTATCAAGGGCGGTGGTAAGATGGTTTATGATGAAGATAATGCCATTGAAGTCCCAAAGGACGAAACACCAGTATATTTAGAATGGATTCTCTGGCGGGCTATTTTGGCAATAGGTCATTTGACAAACAAACCATATGAGGTGCGTGGTTTTAGGTTGGATTCTGACTTTATGCCTGTTTCTACCG
>CAJUHQ010000111.1:8087-11439 GCA_910586095.1 uncultured Lachnospiraceae bacterium
GTACTGTGAATTTGAAGAATTTATGATTGTGACAGAGGTTACAATGTCTACTTCATCGCGCCAGGAGGCAATGGAAGGAGAACCTGTTAGGCGTCATGTATCAGATGCTGTTTTACAGTATGACAAACCCGTATATGGGTTGTTTATTGCAGTCAAGGTTGATACCAATACAGCAGAAACTTTTCGACATGGTATTTGGTATGCAAAAGGTGATGTGATGCAAAGGCTTACGATTGTTCCACTGACATTAAAACAGTTTCACAGATATTTTGTATCTATATGTAAAGCAAACCAGGCCAATCCACAAAAACTGCGGGAATTGATTGTACAATGTGAGAAAAATCGTGATCTTTTAAACGCACCAGAGTGGAAACAATATATAGAAGACGTAGTAGTTAGAAAAGTAGAAGAATTCACATAAATTTGTATTTTTACATCTAACGAGTATCTCCATTAAAAAAGTAGGAAGTAAGTTTAAAGAAGGTTCATTTTTAAACTATTGAGTGGCACATGCGCCAATACATACAAAAGTATAGAATTGAAACAAAGAGGGAATAAACCATTTTCGATTTATTCCCTCACAATATAGTATTTAATTGTAGTTATCGATGCAAGGTTGGAACATATCCTTTCTCACGCCGCACAAAGGGCAGCACCAGTCATCTGGAAGATCTTCAAAAGCAGTTCCAGGAGCGATTCCATGCTCAGGATCTCCCTTTTCTGGATCATAGGTGTAACCACACGGATTGCAAAAGTATTTTTTCATGTTGTTGTCCTCCTTTGTTATTATAGTAAATTAGCATAGTGCGATTCCTGAAATAACTTATACCATTTCAGGGCGCATGGCCACTTTACTATGAAAGTCGAAGACTTTCATAGTAAAAATGGCCTCTTTTGTTTTTCTTAGCTAAAGTATCTCTTTAATAAGCCCTCGAAAGCCTTACCATGTCTAGCCTCATCTCTTGCCATCTCATGAACAGTATCATGGATTGCATCAAGATTCAAAGCCTTTGCGCGCTTTGCAAGATCAAATTTTCCACCAGTAGCACCATTCTCAGCTTCTACACGCATCTCAAGATTTTTCTTAGTAGAGTCTGTGACAACCTCACCCAAAAGCTCTGCAAACTTAGCAGCATGCTCAGCCTCTTCCCAAGCAGCCTTCTCCCAGTACAAACCGATTTCAGGATAGCCTTCTCTGTGTGCAACTCTTGCCATAGCCAGATACATACCAACCTCAGAGCACTCTCCATTAAAGTTTGCTCTCAAATCAGCCATAATATCTTCAGGAGCGCCCTTTGCAACACCTACAACATGTTCAGCAGCCCAGCTCTTTTCTCCGCTCTGTACCACAAATTTCTCAGCAGGTGCATTACACTGAGGGCATCTTTCTGGTGCCTTCTCGCCTTCATAAACATAACCACAAACACTACATACAAATTTCATTTTGAAATCCTCCTTATTTTATAATCACTTATAATATCACACATTTTGTAGGCTTCTATTCGTTTGTGTGACTAGAAATTGTGTCAAGACAATTTCTACATATACCACAAAAGTAAAGCCTATGTCCCTGAATCAACCCATCAAAATTTTTAGCAACTTCTTTATCAAGATAGGAGAATTCATCAAAAGTTTCTTTCATTGGCAAATCGATGACTGCATTACAATGATTGCATACAAAATGCTGATGTGCGTTGGTATTGGGATCAAAATGATCCGTGCCATGCTCCTCAAAGTGGTATTTTGCAATCATTCCCATATCTGCAAGTTGATTGAGATTGCGGTACACAGTGCCAAGACTGATATTTGGGAACTCCTCCTTCACATTCAAGTAGATAAATTCTGCTGTTGGATGATCTTTGCGGGACTGTAAAAAGGAGAGGATGGCTGCCCTCTGGCGGCTGTATCTCATAACCATATAATCCCCATCTCTTTCTAAAAACAGTCATTGATATATAGAAAAACATATCTTATCAATATCATTACGATATCACTATCAGTAATGATTACTGTTATTATATTTTATCTTTTTGTGTTTGTCAATAAGAAAAAGATTTTTTTATGCATAAAATTTTGTACAAGCCGCAGTAAGTTGTCTTGTCAAAGTCTGACTGATGTGATATCCTTTAGTACTGATAAACAAAAATATATACTTGCACAAAGGCGTATATGTTTACAAAATGCATTTCTTGTATTTTGCGGATTAAACATCTGCCTTTGTTTATGGAAGCGTCAGCACATAGTATATATGTTTAGGAAGAAATAAAAACAAGTTGAAAAATTTTTATAGTTTCCTCTAATGAAATAGAGTAGAAATATAAAAAATAATTGGATTCTATTTGGAGGAAAACTAATTGGAATGGATTAGGTGTACAATAAAGCAGTTAGATTTAGTTTCGGATATGTATAGTAACGTAGTACAGTATTTAGAGGAAACGGTCAACTATCCGAAATGGTCAAAAGAATATCCTTGCAGAGAAAATGTGCGAGAAGCCATCGAAAGAGGGGAACAATATGCTTGTGTAGAAAATGGTCAGATACTAGGAGCAGTAGTTCTTAACGATAATCCAGATGGAGATTATGAGGCAGGTGATTGGAGCAGAAACCTAAAGCAAGGTGAGTATCTTGTGATACATAGATTAGCAGTGGTCCCATCACAAGGACAAAAAGGCATTGGCGGGTATTTAGTGGACCGCTGTATAGAAACCGCTTTACGCGAGAGATATCGGGCGATTCGACTAGATGTTGTGCCACATAACCTTCCAGCAATACGATTGTATGAGAAAAAAGGTTTTAGTTTTATAGGAGAAAAAGATTTGTTGAGAAATATAGAGGATATTCCTTTATTTGAATTGTATGAGTTGAATCTTGATAATAAAAGCAAGATTAACTGTAAAAGTTCTGAAATTTGTACATAGTTGCTGCAAACCTTGTATAAGCATCAAAATGTGTAACTTATGTTAAACAGTTACTTTTATGTATATGACAGAAGTATTTAGATAGCGTTATATAATAAGTGATCTTTTGTTTACTGTCCATAAACCACAAAAATAGTTCTATAGTAAACTCTTATCATGCACAGCCTGCCGTTTGGTGGGCCACATGGCCATCCATACTATGAAAGTCGAAGACTTTCATAGTAGTAGAGCAAGTAGAGATCTGATAAGAGTTTCTCTGCTCCTGTACATAAAAATAGAGCGCATAGACTGGTTTCTATACGCTCTGACGCTGTGTGTTATTTAGGTGTGATTGTGATAATGGTTGTTTCGATAAACTGGAAGTTTCTTTTCTATTAGCAGTTATATTTTGCTCCTGCATAAATCAGCAACGCCAATCCCACAACAAATCCCAA
>CAJUHQ010000112.1 GCA_910586095.1 uncultured Lachnospiraceae bacterium
CTGCACGATTCATCGTATCGGTATCCACTTGGCTTGTTCCATTCATTTTGCGAACAAAGCCTGCTATAGCCATAAAACATTGTGCAAGTGCTGCTTCTTCTTCACCGAGATTTCCAGAAGGGTGGCAAATGTCAAATGCACTTCTCATTCTTTTTACCATCTGTAAGAAGTATATCTTGAATGAAACTTTTTGAGTGCTTTTGTTCGCCTCTATCCACAATTCCTGAGTTGACACAAATACATATTCACCCGCCTTTGCAAGAAGCCTATACCGTTCTATAGGATCACAATCTGGATTTAAAAAAGGGGATAAATTATAATCCACAAACAACGTTTTTAAGATTTCCAGCTCTTCTCTAAATATAGAGGTTGCTTGCTCAACATCATCGGTTGTAGGTGCGACAGAAGTATCACCTCCATAAACCTTCATGGCTTCACGCATATTGTCACGAATACCAATATAGTCAACCACCATGCCAAACTCTTTTCTTGGGTATTTTCTGTTTACTCGACTAATGGTTTGAATCAGCAAATATTTCTTGAGTGGTTTATCGTTATACAAATATGTAAGAAATGGCACATCAAATCCAGTGATCCACATATCGACAACAATAACAATACGAAAATTGGATTTTTCTTGTTTGAAAGCAGCATCCATTTCTTCAGAACGTTTATCATTGCGCGCACCACCGAGATAATTGTACATCTCAGCCTCATCATTACTGCCAACACTTGATACCATAGCAATAAAAGGCATTGGCTTCAATTCGTTCAGTTCTTTTGTAGTTACAGATACTCCATCAGTAGTTTTCTTCTCCTCAAACCATTCTGGATAGTTGGCTTTGAATCGTTGCAATAGCGCATAAGCTATCTTTCTGTTTGAGCAAACTATCATAGCTTTCTGGATTCTATCTGGATCGCCTGCACAAGAAGAAACATAGTGGTCATGAATATCCTTCGCAAGACGCTCTAGGCGTTTTGGCTCTCCAAGAATGACTTCCATAGAACTCATTGCTTTTTTACTAGCCTCGATATCTTCTTGTGTCGCACTGTCATCGGCACATTTTTTATAGTAATTTTCAATTTGTTTTGCTTTTTCTTTATCTAATAAAACCTTTGCAATGCGAGGATGATATTTGATAGAAACCGTTAATCCGTCAGCAACCGCCTGATCCATCGTATATCGGTCAATCTCCTCACCGAAGGTCTGATACGTTTCTGCAATCGGAGTTCCTGTAAAACCTACAAACGTAGCCTGTGGAAATGCTTCTTTCAATACCTTTGCATACGGTTTTGACACCATCGCTCTCATATTTTCATCAGTGTCCTTGCTGAATTTGATCTTTTTTGAATGTTCAAGCTGGGTTCTGTGTGCTTCATCAGAAAAACATATAATATTTTGTCGGTTGTTGATAAGGCCCATTTTGTCATTTTCACGATCACAAAACTTCTGAATGGTACAAATATAAAAACCGCCACTTTGCCTTGCTCCAAGCTCCTGTCTTAACTCTGCTCTATTTTTTACAACAGAAACTTCACCAAGATTCAAGAATTCCTTACTCTTGGTAAAAAGCTTTGCTCCTTGCTTTTGAAGTTCATCACGGTCAACAATCAGAATAATTGTCGGGGAGCCAATCTGAGGAATATCTGTACAGCGAAGAGCAAGCTGACGTGCGAGAAAAGCCATTGTATATGTTTTTCCACATCCTGTTGCTCCAAAATATGTACCACCTTTACTGCTTTTTTCAACAATAGAATTGATTATACTTTGTTTTAGCAACCTCGCTGCAAAAAACTGCGGATAACGACACACAATTTCGACCTCGCAGCCATCATAAATACTATCCTGAAAATAAATATAGTCTCTAAAAATTTCAAGGAAACGAACAGGACTATATACACCCTTTATCATCGTTTCTGTTTCAGCAAAAGGAAGTGTGGATATTTTATCGCTTTCATTTACACGACGCCACGCATAGAAATGCTCATAAGGAGTACGAACAGTTCCAAGTCTTGTTTTTACACCGTCCGAAATACAGGCAAGCGGACAATAATGCAATAAATGCGGAATATCTCTCCAATAGCGAATATAAATCTGCTCCCACGCATGATAAATAGTTGTATTGGCATCAGCAGGATTTTTTAGTTCAATCACACATAGCGGCATACCATTTACAAACAGAAGCACGTCTGGTCTACGATTTTCTTTCTGACCATTGTTTGTATATTCTACTGTGAACTGATTTACCACACGAAATATATTCTTATTTGGATTTTTAAAATTAATGAGCGGTATCATTCTCGCCAGTTTGTCTTTTGGTGTAAACGAAACACCATCAACCATCCACCCATACACTTTGTGCAAAGTAGCAAAGTCACTTTCACTACCAACAAGGCGCACATAATCAAAAATTTGAGTAACCTCATCCGCTGTTAAATCAGCATTTGTATCTGAAATAAACTTCTTAAAGTCATCAGCAATCAACACATCTCTTTTGATTGTGCGTGAGATCTTGTCACCAGAAGAATACTTCCAACCTTCTGCTTCCAAAAATCCAATGAAAGCATATTCATATTCTGATTCACAATAGCGGCCGTTGTAATTTTTTAGCTTAGCCATAAATTACACCTCCTTTGTTTTTCTTCCTTCCTCGATAGAACCCTTTATCAGTATCGGGCAGATCTCTTTTATTTGTGCTTTTAGTTTTTCATTGATTTCTTTGCGTTCTTTATAGGCATTATAAATATTGACAATATCGCGTTGGATTTTGATGTCAGGTATAGGAATTTTGACGTCACACATTTCATTCCAATCAAATGTTTCTCTTGCGCTTCCCCACGAATGAAAACGGGAGTATCGGTCAAACTCAGTTCTACAAAAAAATAAATATAAATATTTTGATAATAGTTTTTTTTCGTCTGTTTTAATCACTGTAGAGATTGATGATACTAAATAGGCTTCATTAGATTGATTTAATGCAAGCGATATTTTGTCTGCTCTTCTTGATGTGTCTGAAATAAAGGCAATCATACCCGATTCTACTATTTTGTAATTATCAAGCGAAACACCATCCATATTAGCTTTAGTATCAATAAATTCTTTACTTGTTGCAATACCTCTGACAGAATCAAGCGATAAGCCTATTTTATTCCTAACATTATGTTCGAAAATATATTTACCAATGGTTTCACAAGGCACTTTTCGTTTTAGATCTTCAATATAAGCATCACAAACTAATTTTAAATCTTCCAACCCACGCTCATAACTTTGCTGATTAGTAATCATAGCATTGTAGATATCAACATATTTTTGCTGAATTTTGATAGGAGGAAGGTCCAATTCTATATCATTGAATACTTCCCAATCAAGATTTGAACGAATACTTCCATCACTACAAAATGCACCATATCTATCTTTTTCTTTGGATAAAAATTTCATAAAAAAATAGCATGGAAGAACAATATCTGTTGCTGTAACCTCAAAAGTAGTATAAGCAGGCGAAACCAAAATGGGAATATCGTTATTATACATGCTTATTCTGATACACTCATCTCTACCAGTTTGCATACCACTATATACAAAACGATTTTTTCTAACAACTTTATACTTTGTTTCATCAAGTCCTTCCGTATTTGCGACAGTAGGCATAAATTCTTTATTAATGTTAATACCATAAAACTCTCTAATGCTGAAAGTATTCCTTTCATCAACTATAGTTACCAATTGTCCTATTTTATACTTACTCAATCCCATATCCAATCCCCCTAAATGCGTTTTCCAGCATTTGCTGGGACTTCTTCTCCTGCTTCATAATTTCCTTCATTTCTGCCTGAATACGCGCCATTTCCTTGTCATAGTCAATATCCAAATCATGGTCAATAAACTGAATATATTTGCTCGGTGTAAGCATCCAACCTTTTCTTTCAATTTCTTCAATACCTACACTGCGGTACAGTTCAGGTACTTCATATTTTGTTCCATTGATTCCTTCACTCTGCCAAGTGTGATAAATGTCAGCAGCTTTTTCTATCTGCTCACTTGTTAAACATACTTTCTTTTTGTTTTCGCCCTTGACAGGATTTTCTCTCCATTGGCGCAAATCCATAAAAAGTATTTGATGCTCCCGTTTGCGCAGATTTCTGCCGTGATAGTTACCTCCTTTTTTATTCTGATTCAAAATCCAAAGAGTAACACTAATATCGGTCGTGATAAATAATTCTCTTGGCAGAACAATAATGGCTTCCACTTTGTCCTTCTGAATAAGTTTTTTGCGAATTTCCAAAGTGTCACTATCATTCAATGCACCATTAGCAAGCAAAAATCCGGCGACGCCATCAGCGGTTTTTAAATGCGAAAGTATGTGCAGAATCCATGCATAGTTTGCATTGCTCTCCGGCGGTGTTTGATAGTCAGTCCATCGAGAATCATTTTTTAAATTATCATCATACCAACCTTTTAGATTAAACGGTGGATTCGCCATTATATAATTGAAATGCAATCCTCTGTGTAAATCATGAATAAACGAAGAATCGTTTGTTTCACCAAGGTTGTGACTGATCCCACGAAGTGCAAGATTCATTTTTGCAAGGCGATATGTAGCTGCATCTTTTTCCTGTCCATAAATATTGATTCGATTGATGTCACCTTGCCTTGATTTTACAAGAGCGGCACTTTGAATAAACATCCCACCCGAACCACAGCAGGGATCATACAACGTACCATCATAAGGTTCAATCATAGATGCAATCAACTGAACCACGTCATGCGGAGTATAAAATTCTCCCTCTTCCTTTGTAGCGTTCACCGCAAATTCCTTGAGAAAGTATTCATACACACGTCCAATCAGATCTTTTTCTTCACCAAAAACCTTGTGACTAATTTTATTCACTTCATCCACAAGCTTCTTTATGTCATTGGGTGCAAGGTTACGGGTTGTAAATGTACCTTCAATAAAACACCCCTTCAAATCATTTGACCCTAATGCAATACTGTGAAGTGCAGTGTCAAGCGCAACATTTAGCCCTGGTGCAGGTGTATTGATAATAGTTGACCATCTTGCTTCTTGTGGCAAATTATATGTGCCATCTGTAAAAGTTGCATCATCAAAAAAAGCTGCTCTAATATTTTCATCTTCAAGATCAAGTTCTTGTTCAATCAACATCTGACGAAGTTTTTCGATTCCGTCTTCGTATTTCTCACCAATAAAACGCAAGAAAACAAGTGTGAGCATCATGTCTCTTTTTTCAAAAAATGATCCTGAATTGCGCGCTGCACGCAAAATATCTCTACAATTAAATAAAATATTATCTATGTTCAATGCTTTTTCAGCAGTTTTCTTCTTTGCCATCTTAGTCTTTATCCTTTCCCGTTTGAGCTCTTTCTTTATTCAATGTATTAAAATTAAGATTGAGTGATTCACAGAACTCTTTCATCTTTTTTCATTGCAGATATATAATAGATTTGTTTTTTGTCTTTTCTAATAAGGTGTAAAACACCACATTCTCTTACGAAAATTTTATTTTTGGCTTTGTATCACTATTTATCTATCACAACAAACTCATTTGTTCATACTCTGCTTTCCTATCCAGCAGGCATGGTACTTTTTGAAGAAATTCTATGGCTTTATGCCTGTCAAATATCCACGGAATAATCTCGCTTTCTTCCAGCACAAGTGGCATACGATCATGTATAGGTTTCATGGAGGCGTTCGCCTGCGTGGTCAGGATTGTAAAATGATCTCCATCTTCATAATGATTATAGATTCCTGCCATAAAGAGTACAGACTTTCCTTTTCGGTAAAATACATTTTTTTCCTTATTGTGGTTCCATTCATAAAACCATGCTGCTGGTATCACAATACGCCTGTATTCCACACCTTCCTTAAAAATCTTTTTCTCCAGCGCAGATTCACTTCTAGCATTAAAGATAACTTGTTTTTCTTGAAATCCCAGAAGGCCCCATCGTTTCAAACTACATCTAAGCCCTGAATCTAATGCTGTCAAAACTGGGGCTGTTTCTGTTGGGCGGATATCTTTTGCCTGCATCTGAAAATGTATGGAGGCTTTTTTCCCTACGTTCTCTTCTGTCAGTTGGATAATCTTTTCAATCTCCTTTGCCATTTCCTCATCTACATGATATCTGCTGCACACTCTATCTTTCTCCTTTCTAGAAATCAGAAATGTTACTATCTTTGTCTCTTTATCTACAATCCTTTTATTCTTCTCCACTCATCCTCTAAAATTGCCATTAAAATATCATCCGCATACTGTTCTCCATCCCTGATGGCATCTCGCAGAATCCCTTCTATCTGAAAGCCAGCTTTTTGATATACCTTTTGTGCTCTTTGATTAAATGAGAACACATCCAGTTCCAAACGATGTAGTTTTAGCTTTGCAAATGCAAAATCACGGGTAATCTCTACTGCCCATGTACCGATACCTTTTCCCCTCTGTGCCGCACGAAACAAACAGATACGGAAATTGGCACACCGCATATCCCAATCAATCTGATTGATTATACTCTCACCAACTATCTGTCCATCCGGTGAAAAAATCAAGAAAAAATATCGGTTTGTATCCCCAATAGATTTTAAGAAAAACGAATCTACCTCTTCTTTTGAGAACACTTCCTTACACCCTGTCAGCCGTGCGACCTCTTTATCTAGAGGACTAAAATTTTCTGCATAATATTGGTTCATATCTTCAGGCTGTGCAGACCGCATGACATAGCCATCTTTCTTCCATTCTTCACCTATTGTCATAGTCTCCATCCTTTCTATACAGTCTGTGCTGTATGTCCACAATAAAATTTCAATATTGCTTTTTCTGTGATTTACGCTGACTGTATACATTTTAAAAATGGCTCTAGCTTTGTGTTGCTGGCACATACTATTCCAATCCCTTTTTGTTTCACACTTTTTCTCCTCAATGTTAATTAGATTTTTTCATAAGTATGTCCTACATAACAAGATTCCCTCACCTCTGACGAATCAACAGCACTTTTCCTGTAATACCACTTTTGCAGGTAGGTTTTTTTGTCTGATCGGAATATACTGACATTTCCCTTTCAAGCGTAGTTGCCACCTCTATCACTAGCCTGTTTTCACCGATTTGCGCCGCCTGTGACAAATCGTATACATAAGTTGGAACGATTTGGATACCGAGGCTTATATCATTCAAAAATACTTCCATACCTTCTGCGGCATCCGTTATCACCAAAACAGCTTCTTTTGCATCTGAAATATATATTGTGCGCTCATATCTTACAAATCCAGAAAACAAGGGACTTTCCTCGCAGAGCTTATCTGGAAGATTGATAAGTTTTTCTTCAAAAAACGCTGGATAGTTAATGCTTTTGCAAATACTTCGCTTCCAGTTTTCTGAAATATCTTCTTCTCTTGCGCCAGATTCCTTTAAAGCTGCCAACTTTTGCTTAGGAATATATCCCATTTGCTGTGTCTCATTCAGATCAAAAATAACGATCATGCTCTCCCTTGGCTCCAAACAAAGTTTGAGCTTATTCTCATTCATTTTCAATGGATAGATCTGATTATTCCATGCATCATAACCATAAATATTTCTAGGATTTCCGGTACATCTACAAATCCCTTCCGCCAATATACAGTCCCCTACATATTTATGTTCTCCCTCATTTACAAACAAAAGCACTCCACTTTGATCTTTATGTTCATAATGACACATTCTAATCCGGTTGTTTGCTGGAAGGAGCGTCATTTCAGATTTTTCACTAGAAGATGCCATTACTTCAAGTTCTTGATAAGTTGTTCGTTTTGCATGTTCTAGTTTTTGCTCGAGACTGTTTTTTTCCTGCCTTTTCTCTATCTCACAGATTTTTGTTGGCTTTCGTTCCATAAAAAGAATATCTATGCCTGCCAGACACATTTCATCAACTGCATCCGCAAATGCTTCTGTAATATAATTTGTTGGTGGTATAATAATCATGCTATATTCCTGTGTATTGACCTTTAGTTTCCCCTGATTGATGGCAGTTTTGTAAAACTTTCTTTCTGCAAATACATCTTGTGGAATAATGTCATAATCAATTTGATGGTCATACAAAATCCTTGCGGTCTGCCCGCTTCGTTCCTCTGATCCTGTCCAGTCTGCCTCGCCGTCATACATAATGGCAACATGTACAATCCGCTTTCCGCCGCTAATTAGCTCGCAGACTCTGTTCATATATCCCATCAAAGCTCCAAAATGTCGATATTGTGGATGATTCCCATGAGCATAAAAATGGGGTGGGCAGTCTGGATCAGGAAATTTTTTGGCCGAAAATGCATGGGGCACATAATAATTCACGCCTCGCACCATAAAATGGTCAGCCAAATATTTTTCAAGCTGCACGCCTTCTTCCCATCCATAATTTCCAAAAATCTCACACATAGAATTTCCATTTTTTCTGGATTCAATAGACGCAGCCGACGATGCAAGCTTCGCCAATACATAATGATAAAAATTTCCATTCCTATGTTGAAAGCCCCCATAATTATAGTTTAGGTCCTCTCCCTGAGGCATCACTTGACCACCAATATCGTCAATTCCTGCCATGTCCTGACCTCTCAGTCCTCTGAAATAATGTCCCAGCGAACAACCAAGCCGCGAATGGTGATCGTCATCTTCTATGAGATGACCAATGTATTCAACTCCATGACTACGACACCAGCCTCCAATCTGCTCTGAAAAGTTTTTCTGCACTAGCCTCGTAACAGTATCCATATAGCAATAACGAATCTCTGCTGTCAGATCTGGATCACTGCCATTCTCCCATAAAAGTGCAAGCTTCCAAAGTCCCTCTTTCCCCAGTTTTTGTTTTAGCAGCTCTTCAGCTTCCTCACTCCACGGCAAATCTGTCATAGTTCCCAGTGCATCTTCGTACGCATACAGATGTCCGTTTCCCATTTCTGGTTCGTCAGAGAAAAAACCAGAAATCGTAGTTCCAAATAAATCCTTATAGTGAGCATAATGTGGCTCATATACTGCATCAATTAGTATCCGGCAAGAATCGCGTTTCATCATATTAATATAAGACCAACGGCATCCGAAATTTCTTGACAAATGTAAGGTATAAACCTTCCATTTTCCCTCTGGTGCCTGCCAAACCATCCCTTTTTTCGTAGCGATATTTCTTAAATCAATTCGCCTGCCTTCCTTTGTAAACCCATCTGTCTCTTTAGAAACCTCAACTGCAAAGATTTCCAACAACCTGTCATCCTCAAATATCTTCGGCTCTTCGTAAAACATCTCATTTTCAATTGACAATATCTCAAATGGGTCGGGATGCCAAAGCTGCTCTGATGGAATATGGAGGGTACCATTTCCTTCTACTTCCATAATCCGACAACAGATGCTCTGTCTATGCAACGTGTCAGGCTTGTCTTCTAATGCGCCGTTGGCATATCCAGTAGGAAAGTGACTATCGTCCAGAATCCACACTTTCATCCCACGTTTAACTGCTTCATCCAGGATAATATCCATATATCCTTCCACCACTTGTCACCGCAGAAATCTGGGTGGGGTCTACTTTCTACGCATACCGCTCCGATTCCCGCAGTATGAATCACTCTCATATACTCCCGCAATATGGCTTCCTCCTCGCCATGTAGCCAAAAGAATGGAAAAATGTAATTTTCTCCCTGACAGGACAGAAGCTTTTTTATCTTTTTGCTCATACGAATCCTCTCTCTTTATACCTTGAAGCTCTTATTTTATATGGACTGTTCGATTTTAATGTTTATTAGCGATTTTTCCTTTTAATTTTTCTATATCAATCACCTCAAAAATGCCCCTCTCATGCATACATGATTGGAGCATTATCATTAGAATCCAAGCAGACTTGCCAGACCTCGTGCAAGAGATTTAATACCACTAACTACTACATGACCGACTGATTTCACAATCTCAACGGCCTTGTCACGCACTTTTTGGACGCCCTTCACAACAGCCTGCCCAACCTTTGAACCAGCCATATATCCAACAGTACCGCCAATGAATCCGCCAACAGAAACAATTGCAGTTTCTACTACTTCTTCTCCGTCGATAGATTCTCCATTCCAAACCTTTGTTGCGATAGACATTCCAGCACCAACGACAGCACCTTGCAAACAAGCATATCCGGCCTGTTTACCGATTCCTAACGCTATATCTTTCGCAACATAATCATTCCAATCGGCATCCATAAAGTTGTCTTTTTGTGCCTGTTCTTGCAGCTCTTTGGTCAGAGGCTTACTCTTTACATCTCCGTCACCGATAGTCGAGGTAACCGTCTTATTAGGAAAATGTGTATTGATATAGATAATCTAGTTTTTAAACTTACCATCCATTCTCTCATCTCAATTATTTTGTCCCATTTACCACCAACATTCTTGTTATTATCGCTAACATTTTTAATAATGCTCTGCCAAAATATTTCTTTGTTAAAAAACTCCAAATCTCTAAGGACTTGGAGACCAATCTCTATCACCTTCTATTTTTTAATTATACCAATTCCAGTTCTCTACTCTTAATCATTGCAGATATAACTTTTATATCATTATCTATAGCTGCTGCTATTTGTTCTAGTATAAATCCTTTATTATACATACCAATAATAATTTTTGTTTTCTCCCTAGCTTCGCCAATCGCAATACCCTTATCCTCGATTCCCTGACTCAAATTACATATGACGCTCATATCTTTTCTAATATTCTCTTCAATAGGAATATCATACTCATTTGGCTCATCCTTTTGTGCTTCTATATTTATGATAATCTGTGTAAGGCCATCTTTTATTCGTACATAAAAAACGATGTCAAATCTTATCAGGCCCTCATTAATCTCAACATTTTCTGATTAAAACCGACAACTCTTCGTTCTTCTTTTTTAACTCTTATTGGTAAATCCTGATTCAACTGGAATCACACTGATAAAAGGTTCTCCTTCAATAAAAGAAACGTTTCGCACTGGCATCATACTACGCTTTCTTATCTGTTGTTTTTGCTGCATTTTTCGCTTCTATGTCCACAGGTCTCCTCCTTTTTGCATATGATATCGTCATTTACAAAAAGATATATGATCACACCCATATTATATCGTACTCTTTGTTTTAAAACAACAAGAACTTCCTTCGTTTCTATATTATCTTCCAAAATGATTACCCTCGGCACATATCCATAATATCTGCAAACCAACATCTCTAATGCCGGAAATTAGTATTTCTCATAAGGAAATAATGCATCAAAATCCTTTTCTGTCCTTATTTCAATTCCCTCTCCTGCTTTCACCATCGCA
>CAJUHQ010000113.1 GCA_910586095.1 uncultured Lachnospiraceae bacterium
TGAGGTTCTTAGAAATTATTTGCAGTCTGTGTAACAAATGTTTGACAAACCTACAGTTTGATAATATAATGATTTGTTTATAACATTGCCACTCCTATGTTAGGGTAGTTTCTCGTAGTCTTTCTTAGACCTGTTTTTAAGACTACTTTTTGTACTATCAGGTACAAAGAAAAGTTGCGAGTCTACAGTAGTGTTTTTCATTATATACTGATATCGTCTAATATTCAAGCCTCCATATTAGAAATGATTTGAATTGCTTTGTTCATCTTTGATCGACAAAATAATATATGTTCTACAATGGGATCACTGAGTGATTTTTGTGTGGTATGTTGTCGTCTGTCTTGACGATTTTGGGATTTTTGTGAGAGGAGAACATGTATAAAAAAATAGTATTTATAAAAATATGCAGAATTAAAAAAAATATGTTGCAAAAACGATTCAAATATAATATAATGTTATCAATCATAAAATGCTTCGTGAAATTCGGAAACACGAAAAAGGCATTAAAACGTAATAGTCTTCTCGTACAGGCTAGCATAATTTTTTTATGTAATGTGAGTGTAGTCTGTGTAGGATTACACTTTTTTTGTGCGAAAAGAATGATAGAAAGGAAATATTTTAATTTTTCGATCACAAGAAAAGGAGCACAAAAATGAACATAGCAAATGCAAATGAACATTTTGAGGGGAAAGAGTTAGAAGAGAAGTTGTTGAAAAGTAAGTTGAAGCAATATGAAAAACCCATTGATAATACTAGTGAACCAAAGTACTTTGATAAAGAGTGGGACAAAATATATCAATAATCATAAGAAGGGAGTATAATATGACAATCGAATCTTTTCAAAAAAATGAGGCAGAGGTAAAATCGTTTCTGATGAAACAAGAAAGCGCACCGACAATACAGCTATTTGGTCCAACCAAAAGTGCAAAATCTACTGCGATCACAGAATTATTGTGTCCGGCTAGCAATAAGCTGTTAGGATATAATGTGGGGGAGGATGCACAGACCACTTTAATCCGGCTAGTGCTTATGCTAAATCAGCGTCTTAGCAAGACGCAGGTGATTGTAAAATGTGTTCCGCATAAAAATGAAGAGACTATGTTTATGATCTTTTTGACAGAGTTTATGAGGAGCATGACTACAATATTATATGACAAAAGAGATGAATTAGAAGAATTTGTTGTGGACGAGGAATTTGTTAAACGTGCCCTTAATCCCCAAAATCGAAGCTTTCATTGTTTTGATTTTGCCCAAAAAAAGGATATGACAAACAAATTTAAAATGATAGTAAGTAGTATTGTCCAGAATGTTATTGAAGAGCCTGAGCTGTTGAGTGACAAGGCAGACGAAGAGTATAAACAGAGGCGAAAAATAAAAAAAGAACTCAAAAAGATAGAGGTTTATGAAGAACTGATTCAAATGAGATTTCACAGTAATGAAGAACACAGAAAAGCCATACGAGAGTGGTTTGATAAGCTAAAAGAAGCATTGTTCAACGAATTTCAAAATAACTGGCATCATGTAATAAAAAGTGAATCTGGAAAAATTGAGGGATATGTTATTTGTGATGAAATTAACGAAGAGGACAGTGGTATTATTGGACAGATCATTCGAGCAGTATACGAAAAAGAAAGTGCATATTCATTGGTATTTAGTGAAGTGCATTATGTGACAACCCCTTCAGAACAATTTATTGAACAGTATGAACTGTTTTGTAAAAGAGATAATCCCGAACAATTAGGAAGAAAGTTGAAAATTAATATTATTGATACAATGGGGATCACTCAAAGTTCTACTCAAAAGGAAGAAATCAGCAGTGAAATGGACAAGATCTTTCAAAGAGAATCGGATGCATATCTGTTCTTATGTGCAACGAATGAAATGCCAACAACATACGATGAGTGTATAGACCTTCTGCAAACAAAGAAAAAAAGTTATGAAAAAAAAGTTTTTGTTATTTGTAGAACAAAGGCAGACGAAATTATTAGAAATAAGATGGTCAATAACTGGAGAAGAGACACAGGAAAAAATGAAATAGAAGACGAACAGTATGATACATATCTTCGACAAGCATTTGAAGAATTTAAAGAACAAATGATACGTTCAGATAAGAATGTTAGAAGCACTGAATATGCTATTTGCAATCAGTTGCCTATTGAATTTTTGTGTACTGCTCCAGACCGATCTAAAGAAATGAGAAAAGTTTTGACAGGAGGAGAGTTAGAATCTTCTAAGATATATCGAATTTTATATGATATTATGAATCGGATTGACAGCAGTTATGGTACACAAGGAAAACGCTTGTGGCTCTATAGCAAGGACTTAAATCACAAACCGTTGCATATTAAGTGTAAAGCGCACGAGTTAAACGAAACAATATGTACAGCACTAATTGCTTGCAATATGCAACAGAGAAACCAGTATTTGCAATATGATAAAAAGGAAGTTACTTATCATTGGAATTCTGTGTACTGTTTTTGGGACAAATTACGCTATGGGAATGGACATGAAACAAGAGCAAATGTGTATGGCTCATTTAGACTATTTCAAAAGAACATGGTAGAAAGTTGGCTTAGGAGAATGATACCAATGGAGGACATGTTGAATGATATTGAGATTTCTTTTGAATATTTAGACAGTGATCCAAAGACAGCAGAGGATGTCAAAAATAATTTTCCAATACAGTTTCGCAAAATGATATCAATTTATTGGGTTGGTATTCTTGACAGAGTAGCAAGAAAGTTGACATATGATTGTCTACAACCACGACTTGATGAAATATTTACGCAAAATTACTATGATAACGCCTTTAAAATTAGTTTGCGCTATTTTAATGAAAAATTTTCAGATAAGGAATATTGGAAGAGTACATTGTTAAGGTTACTTTTACTAGAGTTTGATGAGATACTACAAAAAATGTATATTTTTGATGAAGTATAAGGGAACAAAATAAATGATATTTGCATAAAAGAGTAGAATAAAGATTTTAAATAAGATGGGGCTGCTGCAAAATGGTATGTAAAATTGCCAAATTTTGCAACAGCCCTGTTTTGTTATGTATTAGGAATTGGCAAGTTGTCGGATCATTTCCATATCAGCAATCAGACCTCTAGAGTAGTTTTCAGCCTCGTGATATACACGTTCAGCTTCCGCATAAGCTCCGTTATTGAGTGCGTTGATAACAACAGCACCATATCGGTGAAAATTCTGATGTTTTACCGCCAATCCTTCCCAAATGGAAAGAACGCCAGGAATATCTGGAGTCATAGCATAATAGAAGTGCCCAAAACCACATTTGGAGGAATCTAATTGTAGTGGAATAACTGTTTTTTCTTCCACCATCCTTTTAAGGTTTACCAGCCAAGAATGATGGGCAGAAATTGCATTGCTCATATATTGTGCAAATTCATGGTTCTCTAAATGGTAAAAAGTATCTTTGGCCATAACGCCCATTTGCTTGACAGTTTCATCAAGCGTCTTTTCTATGCCAACAATGGGTTCTGCTGCCTGGCGCAATTCAAGTCCAAGTTTACGCATAAAGCTAGTACTGTCTTTGAGTTGATTTTCCATTTCTGCCATTGAACTGCTGATTTCCTCGCTCACTCCGGCAATTGAACTGATTGCATCATTAATTTTTGATACATGATGCTGGCTTTCATTATTGAGTTCCCACACGTTTTTGATCTTGTCTGCCATAGACACCAATGAATCGATAGTGCTAGAAGAACTCTCTACGCTCTTTTGTGAAGCTTTTTTCATACTTTCAACAAAAGAACTCATGTTTTTTGTTAGGCCTTGAGTCTCTTCCGCTAATTCGCGAATTTCATTTGCCACAACAGCAAAACCTCTCCCAGCTTCGCCAGCTCTTGCCGCTTCCACAGAGGCGTTTAACGCAAGCAAGTTTGTCTGTAAAGAAATCGAGTCAATCCCAGAGATGACAGCACTGATTCGATTGATGATCTCAACTAGTTCGTCCATATCGGTCTTCATTTGCCGCGAAACAGCAATCGTTTGGTCAGAGAGTTCTTTTATAGAGGTTAATTCATTTTGTCCAGCTTCTATTTTTTGATAGACTTCATCTGTATCTCCAGAAACTCCAATAATAGTATTTGTCAGTTCCTCATGCTGGTTATTTGCATGACCAGCAGACGTTCCAAAAATAGTCTCTGTAGCACTTGTTACTTTTTGGGAAATATTCATAATTTCATTGGTTTGATGTTGCATCACCAAGTCCAACGAACTAATCTGCATAACCGCTTTGATATTTTTTTCAAAGACCTGTGCAAACTGTTGTCTCCCTTTAAATAACCTTTTGTAAATTTTGCTTAGTTCTGGTTCACTGGAGTAATCTGCTTCTTTTAATTCTGAAACAGCGCGCATAAGTACTGCTTTTCTATTTCCAATTGCCATTTATGTCCCCTCTTTCTTTAGAATAAAATGTCTACTTCCATCATACGGGGATTCTAGACTTTTTGCAAGCTTTTTTATTGCTTTTCTATATGGATATATTTGCCGATTTTGTATAGAAACATATACATTTGTTTGTAAATTTTATTTAAAATTTGTAAAGGTATTGGTTTTTGGTTAGGATAAAACTTTTCATACGAATTTCTGTTGATTTTGCTAAAAACATTGTTGTATATCTTTTGATATGATAAGATAAATGCTAAGATGAAAAATTAGGACAATTATAAAGCAAACAGCAAAAAAGAGTAGAGGTATAAAATTGGTGTTTGTGTCAAAAAAATACATATAGAAAATAAAGAGTGTATCATGACCATAGCACTTTTAAAATTTATCAGATGTTTGATAGTATTGAGAACTCAAAAAGTAAAACAAGCTTACCTTACTATAATATGCAATCATTGCATAGGAATTGAGTTGAGTAGGAATGGAGGATTTATGTGAATTATATTGTTTTTGATCTGGAATGGAATCAAGCTGCGGACGAAAAGGATAAATTGGCAAGTAGCCTCACTTTTGAAATTATTGAAATTGGTGCGGTAAAGCTCAATGAATCAAAGAAAAAAATTAGCGATTTTCATGAACTGGTCAAACCACAGGTCTTTCTTCGCATGAATAAGGTGACAGGTGAATTGATTCATTTGAGTATGGATCAGCTAGAGAACTGCCGCACGTTTCCAAAAGTGGCAGCCGATTTTTTGAAGTGGTGTGGCAGTGACTTTGTATTTTGCACATGGGGAAGTTTAGATTTAGCGGAATTGCAAAAAAATATGGACTATTACCAAATGCCCCCATTGTCAGAGAAAACACTTCCGTTTTATGATGTGCAAAAGTTGTTTAGTATTGCCTTTGAAGATAGAAAAACGCGCCGGTCGCTGCAATATGCAGTTGATTTTCTGGGAATAAAAAAGGATGCGGGGTTTCATAGAGCTCATGCAGATGCATATTACACGGCGGCTGTGATTCAATGCATCACAGAGGATGCGATTTTTTGCAATTATTCCTTTGACACGCACCATCTGCCACGAAATAAACAGGAAGAACTTCATATTCGTATAGGTGATTACACAAAATATATCTCGAGAGAATTTGAGGACAAACTAGATGCGATGGAAGATCGCGATGTGATCTCTACTAGGTGTTGCGTATGTGGTGAGCGGACAAGAAAAAAGATTCCGTGGTTTACTAATAATGGAAAACATTATTATACTATTGTTACTTGTAAGCAGCATGGAACACTCAAGGCAAAAATTCGCCTGCGCAAATCGGAAAATAACAAAATATATGTAATAAAGACAATGAAACAAGTTGGGGCAGATGTAGTTGAAGATATTATCAATAAGCGAAATCTGTTGCGCCAAAACAGAAGAGAAAAAAGACATCATGTCACATCAGGCGGGACGCATTAACGTCGCCGCCTTCGTTCTTTTCTCAGTCGTCTTTTTTGTTGACGCGCGCTTCTTTTGGCACTTTTGCGCGCAGCACGATTCTCACGTCTTCTTATCCTGCGCCGTTTGCTGCTTTGACCTCTAGGTGAGAAGCTGTAACTGTTGATGATAGAGATGATAAGGATAATTACAATAATTACAATCGCAGCAATAGAGATACCCAAAAGAAGAAGTTTCACATTTATATATATAAAGTTGGTATGATTTTGAGAAGAAGTCTGTGTATTTGTGGTGGTGTTTTCCTCCGTTTGAGAACCTTGGATAATATTCATTGAATCCGTTGCTGAGAAGTTAAATGGAAAATTACTGGTTTGTGTTGGCTTCTTAGAGAATAAAATGTTGCTACTTCCTACGGTCACACCAGAATACGTGTAATGGATAGTAGCTATAATATTGGAAGATTTTTCAGGGTTGTAGGTTAAAGAGGACTCTGCATCTGCAAATTCAGCCGCGTTTGGCAGTACAATATAAGTGTCTTCTTCTGTCGAAATCAGCGGAGTGGAATCGCCAAACAAATCATTTTCTGTATCAAATAGATCCATTGTATTGATTTTGTATTTGCTCTCGTTGTCAGAGATGGATAATCCTTTAAAGTTTTCAAATCCATACTGAAACAGTGTGATAGTATCTTGAAACTGATAAGGAGTTTCCTCTGCAAACACAACACATACTAGTTTGATCCCATTTTTTTCGGCTGCCGATACAAGTGTTTGACGTGATTGCGATACATAGCCCGTCTTGCTTCCTAAAAGATAGCTGTACTCATAAGGTTTTCCTTCATATAACTGGTTTTTGGAGGCAATCCATCGATCTTCTTCGTCCTCTGGTCGTAACTTAAAATGATAGCTTGGAGTGGAGGACATTTTGCACAATAATTCATTGCTAAAAAATTCACATCCAATTAATGCAAGGTCATAGGCGGTGGTGTAATGGTTTTCGTCATACAAACCATTACAATTCGAGAAATGTGTATTCTTACAGCCAAGTTGTTCGGCCTTTTCGTTCATAAGTTCGGCGAAGGCAGCCGTACTTTTTTCACGGCCAAGTTTGTCGGCTACATGTTCTCCTACAGCGCTGGCTACTTCGTTCGCAGATTGCACAAGAATACAGTAGAGCGCTTGTTCCATCAGCATAGTATCGCCTTCATTGATGCCACCCAACTTTGAACCATCGCCTGGGACATCAAATATGGAATTGTGTGAGAAAGTGACAATTTCATCCATCTCACAGTTTTGCATGGCAAGCAGACAAGTAAGTATTTTGGTCGTACTAGCAGGATAACATTTTTCATCAATATTTTTAGCATACAGAATGGTCTGTGTATTCATTTCCATCACAATAGCAGCTTGTGCGCCAATGGCAGGGCCGTCTGGCCATCCGTCAATTTCATTTGACTGAATGGGGAGTGCTTTTCTTTCTTCCATTTCGGCATTGTAATCTCGATCGGCAAGACAAATGCTAGAACCAGGCAGAATCAATTCTGTAAATAAACAGTTTGCAAAGAGTACAATGGTAATTGCGGATAAGATAAAGCATTTTGCTATTTTTTTTGTAAATTTCATTTTGCAGTCCTTTCCATGTTCATCTCCATGCTGCCAACCATATGAGAATCGAAGGTGTCAACACAAATTTGTATACTACACTAGGTTATGTAATATTTATAAAAAAATGTAGTTGTGCATACATGGTAGATGATATGCAGATATATAGAAAATAGATAGCATTATAGTTTAGTAAATGTAATGCTACTCATTGTTTAAAGGTTATTGTATAAAGATGATATAAGTAGTATGTATTTTTTTATTCTATCATACAAACTATAAAATTGTCATCGTGCAAAACCAAATCCATTGACATTTCTACCTAGAAGAATTATACTAATAGTATCTAAAAGTAATAGTTACAAGGATGTAATTTATAATAAGGGTCCATGGGGGGAGTATAAGAGACAAGGAGGCAACCATATGCGTATAGTAGAGAAGGTGCTATACGGGTTAGGTGGCTTAGTTGCGCTTATGCTTTTTTTTATTGCGCTCTGCCATTATAATCCAGATTTAGCAAAAAAGATTGGAGGCGTACTCCAGGCCAATGCAAGCGAGAATCCTAATATTAGCCTGTCTGTAGCAGGTACTACAGCAGCAGATAGTGTGATTGACAAAACATTTACAGTAGGAGAATTTCCTGCGGCGGTTCATACAGATCTCACACAAGAGAGCGTTACTACAAATGAACAGACACAAGCATATGCTACAGATGAACCAGAGGTAGAGCTTACAATTCCTAGCAATGTGGCGGGGTTAAGTGGTTATATTCCAATAAAGGCGACAGGAACAGAGATTACAGATACCAAAGCCGATGAGATTGCATCAACATTAAGCAAAGGAAAGACTGGAGAAAACCTCACATTTGATACGCAAATGTATCCATATTATGGAATAATTGATGAGACACAAAAGGCGCTTTACAGGCAAATTTATGCAAATGCAAATGCTCAGATCAAAAATTTTTTGCCTGTTGAGAATGTCACAGCCAATGATTTAAAAAATGCGTTTACTTCAGTAGTAAACGATCATCCAGAGCTGTTCTGGGTGGATACAGCATATCGCTATAAATATACACCTAAAGGAAAAGTTGCAGATATTACGCTAGTGTTTAATATTACAGCCAACGATTTAGAGGCGTCAAAGACAGCATTTGAGAGTGCTACAAAACAAATTATAGATGAGACATATGGCTATTATACAGATTATGAGAAGGAGCGAATCGCACATGATGCACTGATTGCTAAAGTAAAGTATGACGCCAATGCTCCAATGAATCAAAGTGCTTACAGTGCTCTGGTGTATGGAAGAACCGTATGTGCAGGCTATGCACGTGCTTTTCAGTATGTGTTGCATCAGCTAGACATTCCTTGTTACTATGTGACAGGCTATGCAGGACAAAATCACGCATGGAATATTGTAAAACTTGACAGTTATTATAATGTGGATAGTACATGGGATGACACCAATCCCAACACATATGATTATTTTAACTGTTCAGATGAAGACTATGCATCTGACCATGTAAGAACAGATTTGTCGATATATTTGCCTGCATGTAATGGCAATCGATATAGTGGTCTTGAAGTGAAACCATCAGATAAGCCACCTGTAAATAACAATACAGATACTAATCCACCTGGAACGACACCAACACCGTCTGTTCCGCCAACAACGACAACACCACCTAGTACGACACCACCGTCAGGCTCAACGACGACGCCACCGACTACACAGACAGACGGCATTACCGTAGTGACAGTTCGCGGTGGCGGAGATGCAGAGTATATTGACAATATAGAAGATTATTATGTTACATGTTTTGCATCAATGATAGATAAAGATAGCAGCACTATTCATTTTGATCTCATTGTGACAGACAAAAAGTTGTGGGATCAGATTTATAAATCATATGCAAAGGGAGAGTGCCAGGAAGGATATATTGATCGTTATCTAGTGGAAAAGCACAAAAATGCATGCAGTATGAGAGTGGAGGCTGTACCAAGGACAGATGGCAGTTATCTACTTAGACACAGCGCGATTATTAATTGAGGATACCTAAAATTAAAAGGCATGGAAAATAAGACAAGGAGAATGTACTTATGAAACAAGATGTAATTGTAATTTTGGATTTGGGCAGCACACAAAATACCATTCTTGCCCGAAAGATTCGTGATTTGGGTGTTTACAGTGAAATACATCCCCACGATAGTAGCGTGGAGGTGTTAAAAGCAATTTCTAATGTAAAGGGAATTATTATAAATGGTGGAGATAATCGTATTGTAGATGGAAAGGCAGTTGAAATTCATGAAGAGCTTTATCATCAAGAATACCCTATGGTCGCAATTGATTATCCGCAGTCTAAATGCGCAGTCAATTGGGAGGAACTTCCAGATGACAAAACATTAAAAGCGTTTCTTTTTGATGACTGCAAGGCTGAGGCAAACTGGAATATGAAAAACTTTATTGAGGATCAGACAGAATTGATTCGTCAACAGGTTGGAGATAAGAAGGTTTTGTTAGCTTTGTCAGGTGGAGTGGATTCTTCTGTGGTTGCAGCAATGTTAATCAAAGCGATTGGGCAGCAGTTGGTTTGTGTGCATGTAAATCATGGATTGATGCGAAAAAATGAATCGGAAGGAGTTGTACAGGTATTTCGCGACCAACTTCATGCCAATTTAATTTATGTGGACGCATCAGAACGTTTTTTAGGGAAGCTGGAAGATGTATCTGATCCTGAGCAGAAGCGCAAAATTATCGGCGGAGAATTTATTCGTGTTTTTGAAGAAGAGGCAAGAAAATTAGAGGGAATTGACTTTTTAGGACAGGGTACAATTTATCCCGATATTATTGAAAGTGGAACGAAGACAGCAAAGATGGTAAAATCTCATCATAATGTGGGGGGACTTCCCAAAGATCTAAAATTTGAGCTTGTGGAGCCGTTAAAGCAGCTTTTTAAAGATGAGGTGCGTGCCTGTGGTGTGGAACTTGGGTTGCCTTATGAAATGGTATATCGTCAGCCATTCCCAGGACCAGGGCTTGGTGTGAGATGTTTGGGGGCTATCACACGAGATCGATTGGAGGCTGTCAGAGAATCGGATGCTATTTTGAGAGAAGAATTTGCAAAAGCAGGACTGGATAAGAAAGTGTGGCAATATTTTACAGTAGTTCCAGATTTTAAATCCGTGGGTATGAAAAATAATGAGCGCGTGTTTGAGTATATGGTGATTATTCGCGCAATCAATACAATTGATGCAATGACGGCATCTATTGAGAAGGTGGATTGGGATGTGTTAGAAAAAATTACGCAAAGGATATTGACGGAGGTGGAGAATGTCAATCGAGTATGTTATGATATGAGTCCAAAGCCGCCGGCTACGATTGAGTTCGAGTGATGAAATGGGCTTTGAGAACCTAGTGTTTATACGGTTTCCAAACAAATTTGTTTAGGAACTGGCAACGATTTGGCAACATTTTTAACATCACGCACTAAATAATTACATCATTGGCATAAGAAAACCTTGCTGATTTTCAGATATGGAAACTGAATATCGGCAAGGTCTTTTTATGCTTATTTCTGCTTTTTCTTTTTTGCTGTTTTCTTTTCTTCTTTCTCGATTTTCTGAAATTCTTCCATAAGCATATCACTGACCGCCTGTGAGGGGACTTTTGCCCAATGCTTTGAGGTGTCCAGTTCCGGGTACTTGTACCGCCACTGGTCGTATT
>CAJUHQ010000114.1:0-8021 GCA_910586095.1 uncultured Lachnospiraceae bacterium
ATGCAGTGCTTCTATTGTCTCTTCTAGTAATACGGATGTGTGCTTAAACTCCATCTGATCCTCCTTAGGATTTGCTTACAACATTAACCCCAGTTCTGACATATGCTCTGCAATCTCATTCATATCGTCATATTCTGAAGCTTCCTCCCATCTATCCTTGTTCCAAATCTCTATTCGTCCCCCTACTCCTGTCAGGACTACTTCCTTATCCAATGCAGCAAATTCCCTTAACATGGACGGAATCAGTACTCTTCCCTGTTTGTCCACTTCCACACAAGCAGCACCCGCGAGAAAAAAACGGACAAATTTTCGTGATTCTTTGTTTACCAGTGGCAAAGCTTTTAACTTTTCTTCAAAAATGGACCATTCAGTATTATCATATACGAAGAGGCAGCCATCAAGTCCCTTTGTCACCACGAAATCATCACCTAAGACTTCACGGAACTTTGAGGGAATTATCAGCCTGCCTTTTGTGTCTATTGTATGATGGTATTCACCCATAAACATAACAATCACCACCGTATACCACTTGGTTCCACTTCGCACCACTTTCATTTATTTTACATGAAAATAGCTAAAATAACAACCCCCTTCTTTTCTATAGAACACTGTGATGTACTTCCAAAAATTTCCATTTTTATTTTTCTCTCTAAATATTGTTTACTTTTGTCCATATCACTACTATATCTTGTTTTCTTATAAAAAAAGTGGGGAATCCCCACTAAAAAGCTTTTTTATATATTTTTAATTTTTTGTTCTGCCTTTATATATTCTAGTCTTTCATATCTTTTTATTGTGCAGGTAGATTTTCTACAAAATTACCAGCCAATTTGTAACTTTGTAGATACACATATACTTTTTATACTTATAAATAGACATCACTAAACTGTTGCTATATTTTTTATATATGAAATCTTCGCTGAATTTCTACTCGTGCTCTACGCCCTCCAATAATAACAGTTCCTAAAAACAAGATAACAGATACATTGAATGAGACAACGATCATAATTGAATCCGTAACAATTCCCACCATGTACAAGATCAATGCTGCTATGCTGCATAACACCATAAATAATTGCACCATAATATAGCTTTGCCAATTTTTGCGATTGATAACCATTAGAACCATTATGCCTATATCAATCAACAGAATTCCCGATGGAAATGCATAATTGACAGACCATCCATGATATCCTACTATAAAGTCAACTGCGACCAACACAATAATTGCCATAATAGTAAGCACGACTGTTTTTGCCATATATCCACTCTTTCCAATAATTGCATAACGAATGACTATATATCCATAAAAAAGTATCAATCCACTGATAATATATACTAATGATTGCATCTGCGTCAGTATACACACATTGACAAGAATAATCTCAGTTACCACAGCCAAAAACAAATAGATCCGTGAAAACATCATAAATTTCTTTGCCCTTACTCTAATATCGGGATACATATCCTCTAATTCTATAGTCTGTTCTAAAACGGTATGACATAACGGACAACGTTCTGTCTCGTCTAACACCTCAATATTACATTGCCTGCACTTACTCATAATGCACCCCATTACTCTCTATCTCTACATTGACACCATCTTCTGCCACTTTTCTAAAAAAGCCACGTTGTATAGAAGGATCTGCCAAATCATAGCTAAAACTAAACACAAGTGTATTTTGATAAGAACATATCGTTCCCTTTATATGTTGTCCTTTTGACATCGCAAGACAAGCGTGGAACATTTCCACATATGGTTGATAGGCTTCATCCACAGATATATTCCCAATATTTGTAATTGTTGTTGTGTTGGCTAGAGCAGATTGTGTGTAGATCACTCGTATTGCTATATTTTTCAACAAAAGCGGAACTGCACGTGCAACCAACACTTTTTCATTGGAAACATTATAGGAAAACAGATTTTCCAAATTTTCCTTATTAATCTGCTGTTTCAAACTCTCCTGCACAATTTGCAAAACTTCATCGAACGAGTATTCTTCTTTCTGTACGTGAAATTCAGCCGACACCATCACAAAAAAGTTTTTAGTCGTAATCGAATTAAAATATGGCCTTAAATTAACAGGCACTGCCACTCTCACAGGTTTATCAGAAGGCATACCATGCATACATTCTCTGTAAACACTCCATACAAACACTGCCACAAGATACTCATTGATACTCGCTTTGTATCGACGACACACTTGTTTTAACTCTGGTATCTGCATGTACCCATGCATAAGACCAAATTCACCAGGATTTAACTGTTCACCTTTGACAAGATAAGCTTTTTTTGTCTTATATCCTCTAGCAGAACTTTTTCTATAATTCTTAAGAAAACTATCTTCACGGTTTAAAGATGTACTGCTATTGAGTGCATCTCCTTTCTGGCCCTTTAGCTCTGGATGAACGAGTCTTAAATATTGATACGTAAGCTCCTTCAAAAAATTAATACCACCCATTCCATCTGTCAGTACATGAAACACCTCCAGATTGATGCGATATCTATAATAGGTCACGCGAAACATATAACTATTATTCCTATTTTGATGAATGAATCTACAAGGAAATGTGTTCTCTTCCTTAACTTTTGGTGCTGGTTTACCATTCTCCTCAAAATAATACCAGAACAATCCTTGACGAAGCCTTAAGTTAAATCCATCAAATTTTGGAAGTACAATTTCCAATGCATCCTGCAAAGCTTCTGGCTGAATCAGCTCAGTCAATGTTATGCTGATACGATATACATTACTCATGCTCTCTCCTGCAATCACAGGAAAAACATTGGCAGTGTTATCGAGTTTATCCCAGCGAATCTCTCTGTTAATGCTTGCTAGATTGGCCTTTTTCGCTGTCTTTATCCTAGTATCTGTTGAATCTACAGATTTCCTTCTCATGGATACCTCACTTCTTTCTCAAGATCTTTTACTACTATAATGCGTTCAATCGCTATTTGACTAGGAATTTATGATACACCTGCATCATCTATAAATGGACATTCTTCAGAATATACGAACATAGTTCTATTTTTTAAGATTTTTTATAGTCATATTCTCTTATTAAAAATTTTAACACAATTTTGCCATCGTTTACCAGTCCTATTTAACTATTTTTTATTATACTCCAACTTGCCTATTTGAGTTAATTTTTAAACTTGCCAGATACAATACACATGCCTTATGAACGATCTTTACTTTGTCCTTTTATTTACAACACAAAATGACAAAAAAGTTACTTTTTTCCTCTATGTATATTCTCTCTTAAACAAGAAATACTACTTGTTGTAACCTTGAAGTGCAATTTAGAACCACTTTCCATGAAGGAGGGACTTATGGCAAATTTAACAGAAAAAGAGTTATCTTCTCTGCACAGTCTTCTGTCAGAAGAAGAACTTTTAATTAAAAAATTTAAGATGTTAGCAGACCACACAAGCAACCAAGAAATTAAGGATAAGTTTGAAGAAATATCAAACAAACATCAGGGTCATTTCAACTCCCTGTATGCACAGCTCAAGTAGAAAGGTATGGTGACCAATATGAATTCCAATTTTTCTGATAAAGAAATCCTCTCTGATGCCTTAAATACAGAAAAGGCAGCTACTGCCAACTACAATGCCTTCTCGAATGAGTGCGTACATGAAAATGTACGTCATGCTATGCTCCACTGTTTAGAGCAAGAACATGATATTCAACAGGATTTATTTGAAATCATGCATACTAAAGGATACTATCCAACTCCTGCTGCCGACAGCAAAAAAGTTCAAGAAGCTATCCAAACTTTCTCCCAGACTGCATCTACAAAATGTTGCTAATTCCATTAGCTACAATCGAGTAAGAAAATGATCCATGCTATTTCCTCTGCATGGAGTGCTCATAATACAAATCGAGTAGGGAGCCATCTCTTCCCTACTCGATTTTATTATCGAAATATATTTTTATTGTGCGGATTACATATAATCTGCCAAACATTCAACTTTATATAATCCTGTGTCTGTAATGATTACATTCCAGCCTGTGCTGCAACTTCTGCTGCAAAATCATCAACTTTCTTTTCGATTCCTTCTCCAGTCTCAAAACGCACAAACTTCTTAATTGTAATCTGTGTACCATTCGCTTTAGACACTGCATCAAGATACTGCTTTACAGTCTGCTTACCATCTTCAGCTTTTACATAAACCTGCTCAAGCAAGCATACTTCTTTCAATTCTTTATTGAGACGTCCAATGATAGCACCTTCAATAACTTTCTCTGTTTTTCCTTCCATCTTTGGATCATTCTTGATCTGCTCTGCAATAATCTCTTTCTCGTGTGCCTTGTACTCCTCAGAAACATCCTCTGTCGCAACATATTTTGGATACAATGCTGCAATCTGCATAGCCAGATTGGTCAGTGCCTCCTTAACCGCATCATTGACTACGGTTGTATCAGCGTCTACGATTACGCCAATTCTTCCACCACCATGTGTATAAGTCACAACACAACCATTTTCTGCTGTTACTTTCTCAAATCTTCTAATTGTAAGATTCTCACCAATCACTGAAATCTTTTCTACCAATGCTTCCTTCACAGTTTTAGAAGAATCCTCATTCCACGCCTCTGCAAGAAATGCATCAATATCTGTTGCTGTTGTAGCAAGTGCCTGCTTTGCCACTGCCTCTACAAATGTCTGGAATTGTTCATTCTTTGCTACGAAGTCTGTCTCAGAATTTACCTCTACAACTGCTGCTTTCTGATCTCCATCTACTGCAACTCTACAAAGTCCTTCTGCTGCAACACGCCCTGCCTTATGATCTGCCTTTGCCTGTCCGTTCTTTCTCAAAACCTCTACAGCTTCGTCCATATTTCCATTTGTCTCGGTCAGTGCTTTTTTGCAATCCATCATACCAGCACCGGTCATCTCTCTCAACTCTTTTACCATTGCTGCTGTAATAGCCATTTTATATTTCCTCCTAACTCCATGCAATAGTCACATTCACATCACAAACAAAATCCAAAAAACGATTTTACTTTTTATTCTGCTACTGCTTCTTCTATATCTTCTTCCTCTACAGCCCCGTCTTCTACAGGTTCATCAGTCATAATCATTCCCTGATTTGCCTCAATCACTGCATCAGCCATAGCGGATACAATCAATTTTACTGCTCTGATAGCATCATCATTACCAGGGATCACATAGTCAAGTTCCTCTGGATCGCAGTTAGTATCTGCAATACCAATCAAAGGAATTCCAAGTGCATGTGCTTCCTGTACACAAATTCTCTCCTTCTTTGGATCTACTACAAAGATTGCATCAGGAACTTTCTTCATATCCTTGATACCACCAAGGTTTTTCTCTAACTTATCCCACTCTTTCTTAAGTTTGATAACTTCCTTTTTAGGCAGTACTTCAAATGTACCATCTTGTGACATAACTTCAATTGCCTTGAGTCTTGCAATTCTGCTCTTGATTGTGTTGAAGTTTGTCAACATACCACCTAACCATCTCTCATTGACATAGAACATACCACAGCGCTCTGCTTCTGTGCGAACAGCATCCTGAGCCTGCTTTTTGGTACCCACAAAGAGAATTGTTCCTCCCTGTGCCACAATGTCTGCTACTGCCTTGTATGCCTCATCAACCTTGACAACCGATTTCTGTAAATCGATAATATAGATCCCATTTCTCTCTGTGAAAATATAGGGAGCCATTTTAGGGTTCCATCTTCTTGTCAAATGTCCAAAATGAACACCGGCCTCCAACAGTTGCTTCATTGAAATAACACTCATAGTTTACCTCCATTTTCTGCGGAATTCCGCGCTTCCGTTCGCTTCCTCTCTACGGGCCACCAACAACATCATCGGCATGGGCCGCAAATCAGCAAACGTGAATATTGTATCTTTGTTTCGTTGTGATATCCTGTCCAAATAGAATCACAACAGTAATAGAATATCATAAAAAACCCCCTTGTGCAAGGGGGTTTTGCTATTTCTAATCCTATTTTTGAGTTAATTTTTCAGCAATCTCTTGCCAACTATCTGTAGTATAAATGGTCTTAGTTCCTGGATTAATGCTTTTGTCATATCCATGTTGCATTAAAAACGCATCATACTCCCCCGCATTATCTATAATGCCTGCATTGTACAATTTCCTAGCGACTGTTCCCGAATCATCACCACTAGCTACTGTAATCTGTATTGTTTGTGCTGGATTATTTTCTGGCTCAGATGGTTCTACCACAATCACAGAGTTTGAAGAAGGCTCCTGCGACGATTCCTCTGGAAGAGAATTGGTTGGCAACGATTCTTCTGGTACAGACTCTGATAAATCCTGCTGTTCTGATTCTGCTGACTGGTTCTCTTCACCTGTTTGCTCATATTCTTCCTCTTTTGCAGCATCAAGAACAGACTGAATTTCAGACTCTACTTGCTCATCACGCTCGGATGTATCTTGCATAGTACTGCTTTCTTTCTGAACACTTTCCTCTGTTTGAGAAGATTCTTCGGCTTCTGCAACCTCTCCACCCAGCCCATATTGCTTTAATACGGTTACTCTAGCCTTTGCTACAGCACTTCTAGTATATGATCCCATAATACATGCTGTTATAATAATTCCAAGCCCTAAGCCACGCAACATATATTTTATTTTCATTTATACAGCCCCCTTGAACAGATTGATAACAAGTTTTACCTCACCTACTCCAAGCCCTAGCTCCTTTGCAATATCTACATTGGAAACCCCTTGTTTGTGCAGTCTGAGTATCTTGTCATTGTTATTCTCCCCTGTCTCCACCTGTACCTTCTCTGGCGCAGGTTCTGGCTGCTTGCGCTTATTTACAGTATTTTCAAAAGCCTCTGCCTGCTTTTCCTTCTTGATTGGTCGCTCAATATGTGGAGCTTGATCCACAAATGAATAAACTTCCACTGGTCTAATATCTGTAGGTTTTACATCTACTACTGTCATATTTTCAGGACGTAGACCAAGCCTTTGCAGATCCATTGCACTGATATTAGTATTGGTACGATCTGGCACAGGTCTCGCATCATTGGTATTTACAACATCCGCAGATACAATCTCTACACTCTTTACTACTAATGGTCTAAGCTCTCCTGGTTTTTCTGCTGCTTTGTTACTATTGTCCTCTAGTGGCTGTTGATATGGCATCGCTCCCATCATTGTGGCATTATTCCATGAGATCGGGTATCGCATGGGCAACTCTTGTTGCATCGGTAAGATCAATCTTGCCATTTGGCGGCGTGCTTCTTCCTTTTCTCTTGCCGCTTTATCCCGTGATGCGCGATGAACTGCTTCTGTTCTCTTTGCCTCTTCCTTTTTCGCTGCCTCTCTCTCTTGATTTTCCTTTTCTTTTACCTCAGCATCTTCTCTAGCTTTTGCTGCGAGTGCCAATGCTGCTGCATGGGCAGCCTCCTCAACATCTCTTGCAGTCTTGTCCACATGCTTCACGGTTTCTTTCAAGTTATTATGTTTATCGTTGAGCATATCATAGAGAAATACTACTTCCTGGTGTGACTTATTGATATCTGCAAGCACTGTATCAGAATACTCACTAATTGCCATAATTTTTTCGTTTGATATTCTCTCTGATGCTCGTTCTGTTTTTTCCACTGCATACTCTAGTGTCTCATCCACTACCTCTGTCACACGTTCGCGGGCATCCTCCATCTCTTTCTCTATAACACTTCTGATTAACTCGATATCCACCTCTTGTCCTTCATTTTCTTGTTTGGACTTTCCCTTAATCAGAAAACTGCCCGCAAAAGCGCCTGCTCCAAATACCAGCAGCATTATCTCTATCCAATTCATCCACTATCAAACCTTTCCACTGTGTAATCCTTTATAATTTATCCCTTATCTCGTGAATTTATCCACTTAATCTTTTGTAACTTCCAAAATGCTGAAAACTATATTTTCATATCAAAACCACCGACAGACTTTGTAACTACTTGTCCATCTCCTTTAAATTTTTTTCTATTTTTTCCTCCATCTCCAGTATACTCGTTATTGCCTTTTTCCTTTGAATCAAA
>CAJUHQ010000114.1:8031-10922 GCA_910586095.1 uncultured Lachnospiraceae bacterium
AAAACGCCCTTCTTTAAATAACGCCTCATCTGCATGTACTACTTGTTTTGCGTTCTGTTGTTCCTTTTTTACGGTTTGAATTTGTATATTTCCTTGATCTACCATTCCTTTTTCGGCTTGCTTTACTTGGTTATGTAGAACATTATCTGTCTGTTGTATACTTCCATTCAATAATATTGGACTGATCGCCACACTCATCCCCTCCTCACCATGCGACTAATCCGTTTTATTTTACCTTATTTTCAATGAAAAGGCAATAGCCCCTACAAATTTGTAGAGGCTATATCTGCACCTTTTTTCACCAATCGGCAGTATGTATATTCTTTCTTAATTGTCGCAGTGGCTCCTAAAATATTAACTGCCACTCCTTGATACATTGTTCCATGTATATCAATGTGGGCATTGTTATCCCCACGCAGCAATTTATCAAGTTTTTCAATCTCTTCTAATTCTTTCTGTATCTGTGCTTGTGTCTCTTCAATACTAACTTGAAGTGTTCGCGCATTTTTCAATTGATCTGGCGTCAGGGTTCTGCCTGCTTTGAGCTGTTTTGCCAGATTCTCAACTGTTTTTTTCATTTGAGGTATTGATTTCGATTTTTCTCCGACATCCTTTTGAAGTTGTGCTAGTCTCTTTTTTAAATCAGGATCTGAGCCTACTTCTATAATGGTAGCTGCCCCCATAGGTGAGCCTATATTTCGTGCATTGACTACATTTTTGGCAACTATACGTCCACCTGTAATCAATCCCTTTCCTGCTTCTGCATTGACACTCGTTCCTGCCACTACTTTGGCATTTATGATTTGTTCTGCTTCGACGAACCCATCGGCGTGTACCTCAGCGGCTGAGATAAACTTCGCTATAATATTCTTGCCAGCCTTTAACTTACCTTTGTTTTGTCCATGCATCCCACGAGCAATAATAATATTTCCGCCGGCTTCTATGACTGCCCCTTCTACAACACCTTGAACAAACACATCCCCATCTGTCTTAATGCTAAAATTCTCACATACATTCCCATTAACTTCCACATTTCCATGATATTCAATATTACCAGTGGCTGTACTGACATCTTCCACGCGATATACATCTGTCACAAATACAGTTCCATCTATTAAAGCTACATGCCCATCTACAGTACTAAGAAGTTGTAATCCATCTGATGATACTTGTGTATTTCTTCCTCTGGCAAATACCTTTGGTCGCACCTCTCTAGCCGGCATTACTTTGCCAAACACATCAATACCATCTTCTCCCTTCTCCTCTGGAATAATCTCTGCAAGAACCTGATCCTGTTCACAATGATGCAACATATTTAATTTAAAAAAGTCTACGCTTCCATCTTCTTTGATCTCTGGTCGTGCATCTGTACTTGTATCAAAATGATACACGATTGATGCATCTCTACCAGGCGTAGGCAATTTTCCTTTAGCTACCAAAATATCTGTACAATACACTTTATATTGTAATATTCTGTCAATCTCTTTCTCATCAATTCCAGCTACAACTTTTGCATCTTTTAGCCGATTTATGATTTGTTCCTTACTTATCAGACGGCCACCCATACTAGGAGGATATAATCGAATTACTGCTGACATCCTATCTAGCTCAACCAAGACATTACACATCTCATCAATTGGCTGGATTGTTGTTGGACTCAAAAAAAGAACACGCTCCTCCTCCAATTTGTAAAGAGCCGCGTTGATTTCCATCGCATCATAGGGTACACCTATTGTATCAAGGTATTCCTTTAACTCAGAAACATGTATTTTTTCCCCTTCGCCAATAGGTGGGGACAACAACACACTTACTCCTTTTTCATTGATTTGTATCTGAAAATATCCATTCATACAAGCCTTCTCCCATACGGTCGTTCCTGTTATCGATCTAATATCCCAATATAGCTTCCCATCTTGGTCCTCATTTTTTGTAGAGCTCTTGTGTGAAGTTGTGATATTCTTGATTCTGATACTTCCAACACTCGACTGATCTCCTTCAAGGTCAGTTCTTCATAATAATACAAAAGAATTACCTTCTTTTCCTTCTCTGTCAAAAGTTCTAACGCTTCATCTAGCATTTCTTTCAACTCGCTTTTTTCTATGACGCGTTCTGGGGTATCAAAACCTGAACTTGTTCCTCTATCAGCAGAAATATCATTTCCCTGTTCAATATACTCATTCAAAGAGATAATATTGTCCGCCTTGATTTGTCCTTGCCAGTCTAGAAATTCATCTTCACTGATACCAATATGGCGTGCTATCTCTGCATCTGTTGCCGGTCTTCCATTTTGCTGCTCAATCTCCTTCATTGCAGTATCAATTTGTTTCTGACGCTGCCGAATCGTGCGAGGTATCCAATCCATTTTTCTAATTTGATCCAGTATCGCCCCTCTAATTCTAAGACTTGCATATGTCTCAAACTTCACTTCTTTACCCACATCAAATTTATCTATAGAATCGATCAACCCAAACAATCCATAGCTTACCAGATCTTCATATTCTACGTTATAGCCAAGGTACATACTCAGCCGCCCTGCTACTACTTTTACCAGCGGCGCATATTCCAGAATAAGTTTTTCTCTCAATTCTAGTGTTCTCAGCCTGGCATAATCCTCCCAAAGCCTTTTGCGTGCTGCATCATTCATGTTAATAACCATGCTCCTTTCTCAGTCTGCGAATTTGGGCTCCCCAGCACAAATTTGCCGATTGAAAAATCAAAGAGTTTCCAATCTAATCCCCCATTATATATGTTGTTCCTGATGTTATTTCCCGCTTCAGCCTTCCCCATAATTTTCTTCATCTGCATATTCTTCTAGATCATCGGAATAACCCAGATCTGCATCGGAATATCCTTCTGTATCCTCCGACATAAATCCATCTGCATCTATTCCT
>CAJUHQ010000115.1 GCA_910586095.1 uncultured Lachnospiraceae bacterium
CGAACAATGAATGAGTCAAAATGGGAGATATTGGGCATAGAGCCCACAAAAGATAAGAAACAAATTAAAAAGGCATATGCGCGTGCATTAAAGTCCTGCCATCCTGAGGAATATCCTGAAGCGTTTAAGATTCTTCATAGTGCATATGAACAGGCACTGAAATACGCTGACAGACAAGAAACCATACATAGTTTCGAGTCAGGTATAGTTCCAAAGGAAGCATTTACAGTAAATCATGCGCCCTCAAAAAAAGAAGGGATCAATTCCCCGCAAAATGATGTTATACAACAATCTAAAAAGGAGACAACCACGAAGCCAAAACCGCTTGAAGAACAAAAATCATTCTTTCAACGCGAGAAAATAGGTGGGTATTTTGCTGATCGGGAAAAGAAAAAAGCAGCAGATAGTGCAATCTTTTATCACAAAGTAAAATGGTTTCAAAGTCATTGGCATATAGAGCAAGCACAGAAGGAAATGGAAGAATATCTAAGCACAGATCGATTTGCGCAGATAAAGGAAGAACCAGAAGTAGTACAATTTCTTTACTATAGTTTGCGTGATAGAGGGAATTTTTTTGGTGATCCAATCAAGAAGGTACTGTGGAGACAATATGAGTTTTTGACAAAGAGGATGTATGGCTTAGAGGGTCCTTATTTGGGATTGTATAAGATTTTGTTACAAGATCACAAAAGAAAGACATTCGAGGAGGAAAATAGACAAATTCGACTTCTTGTGGAGGAAAATGAACGCCTTTCTGCCATAAAGAGAAAACAATTCTTTAAAAAACTGTTTGTACTAATGACAATTGTGCTTGTTTTGGTGCTGACAGGCTTTTTAGGAAATACAATAGTGCGTTTTCGAACACAGAAGCAAATACAAGAAGAACATATGATGCACAGTGACAAAATTATTGAGCTATTGACTGAAAAGTATCCTAATATGGAGTTTGACGCAGTGCAGGTTTTAAAAAGTAACAATAGGATGCAGTATCAAGTGATTGTATCTGCAAAAGCTTCGTCGCTTGGCAGTTATTCCGTTCAGATTGAGGTTTATGTGGGAGAGAATCAAAGTATTGAGATTTCAGATAATTTAGCAACACAGCTTTTGGATCAGATGATGGAACAATATGATATTAAACTTGCGCTAGGAAGTACTACAAAATACTTTGATGAAGAAGATGCTGATGCGATTCTTGTGGCATATTATACACCAAATGAGCAGAACAACATGGAACACGTTGGTGATTTTCTCACCGATCCTGTTTTTCAGGAGCAGTTTCAATGGGTGGATAGGGTGGTATTTTGCTATGATGAAGTAAAGTATCCTCAATATTTTTTTAAAGGAGGAGAGGGGGGAATCCCCCAAGTGCTGAGTTATGTTACTTCGCAGCTTCCTGACAAGCAACAGTTGGTGAATGAGATGTACTATCAGGGACTTTCTTACTATATACACTATATACCATGGCAGGCAAAACCAGAGTTTCTTGAAGGAGGGTATATAGAAGAATACTATGCGCAGGCAGCAGAATTTTTGGATGAGCAAGAGCAGATATTGGCGTCTGCGGCACAACTGTTTGATGCTAGAACAGCCAGTCAAGCAAAGGAACTTGTTGAGTTTGCACAGTCTTGTGGGGAGACGATATTGTTGTTTCAAAGTGGAGAACAATTGTGCATTACAGATGGAGATTTTTATAGGCTGTTGTTAAAAGCGGGAGCGGATGTGGAACGAAATAGCCAGCGTGATGGATTTTCACTGCGCTTGAAAAATGGGCGCATTATGTTGTGGGGAGAAAATGTTGTAGGACACACTATAAGTTGTGAAAGTGCGTTAATGTATCTTAAAGCGGCTATTTAACAACCATACTATTTATTGCTTTAATCGTTTATAGTATATATGGTGGCTAGAGTTTCTCTTGACGAATCTAAGAATGTGTGATATGGTGTTCCTGATAAGTACTACTATAGACGCGATAGGAAATGGATGGTGAAGTGGATGGAGAATATTACGGTAGAACTTCTGGCAGAAAAACTGCTTCAGTTCGGACTGACAAGGCAAGGGGCTACGATCTATCTATGTCTTTTGCGGAATAAAGAGCTGTCGGGATACGAAGTCTCAAAGCTTACAGGAATATCACGTTCCAATGTATACAGTGCACTCGCAGGGCTTGTCGATGCAGGAGCTGCCTATCTACTAGAAGGCGTAACCAGCAAGTACACGGCGGTTTCAATAGAGGAGTTCTGCCAAAATAGGATACGCCAGCTGGAACAGTTAAAGCAGGAGTTGGTTTCTTGGATGCCGCAAGTTCAAGAAGATGTAGAGAGGTATGTTACTATTAGCGGTCATCGACATATTATGGATAAGATTTATAATATGCTTGCTCAAGTAGAGCATAGAGTATATCTTTCTATGCCAGCAGACTATCTTGATCCATTCATTCCTCAATTTCAGCAGTTGGTATCTGAGGGAAAAAAAGTAGTGCTTCTCACGGACAGACCACTTTTGGAAAAGATACCAGGATGTATATTCTATCTGACCCAAAATCGTGATCGACAAGTAAAGCTTATAGTGGATTCGAGTTCTGTACTTACAGGAGAAATGAATGGGGATAAGACAGATACTTGCTTGTATTGTGGACAGAAAAATTTTGTTCAGGTATTTAAAGATTCCCTTCGCAACGAGATTCGACTAATAGAATTGACCAAAGGAGACAATCAGATATGAAAAAAGAACCATTTGTGACAAGAGAACAGATTGAAGAGATTGTAAAGACATATCCCACCCCATTTCATATTTATGACGAGAAGGGAATTCGGGCAAATGCGCAGGCGTTGAAAGATGCATTTGCATGGAATAAAGGGTTTCGGGAATATTTTGCGGTGAAGGCAACGCCCAATCCATTTTTAATCAATATTTTGCGTGAGTATGGTTATGGCTGTGATTGTTCGTCTCTCACGGAGTTGATGCTCAGCAAAGCAATAGGAATGGAGGGAGAGGACATTATGTTCTCCTCAAATGACACTCCCGCAGAGGAGTTTGCTTATGCGGCGAAACTAGGTGCAACCATTAATTTGGACGACATCACACATATAGAGTTTTTAGAAAAGACAATTGGGAAGTTGCCTCAAACCATTTCCTGTCGCTACAATCCAGGAGGCATGTTTAAGATTACAACAGATATTATGGATAATCCAGGAGATGCCAAGTATGGGTTTACAACAGAGCAACTTTTTGAAGGATTTCGGATTTTAAAGGAAAAAGGCGTAAAAAATTTTGGACTTCATGCATTTTTGGCGAGCAACACAGTCACAAATGCATATTATCCGACTCTTGCTAAGACGCTGTTTGAATTGGCCGTTCAGTTGCGCGAGAAGACAGGGGTAACCGTTGCATTTATCAATCTTTCGGGTGGGATAGGCATACCGTATAGACCCGATCAGGAGCCTAATGATATCAAAGCGATTGGAGCGAGTGTCAAGAAGGTGTATGAGGAAGTGCTCGTGCCAGCAGGAATGGGAGAGGTGGCAATCTATACAGAGCTTGGTCGTTTTATGATGGGACCTTATGGACATTTGGTCACCAAAGCGATTCATGAAAAACATACACACAAAGAATATATTGGGGTAGATGCCTGTGCAGTAAATTTGATGCGCCCTGCTATGTATGGTGCGTACCATCATATTACAGTGCTAGGAAAGGAACAAAAGCCCTGCGATCATGTTTATGACGTGACAGGATCTCTGTGTGAAAACAATGACAAGTTTGCCATAGACAGAGAGCTTCCCAAAATTGACAAAGGTGATTATCTTGTGATTCATGACACAGGTGCACATGGTTTTTCTATGGGTTATAATTATAATGGAAAGCTTCGATCAGCAGAGCTTTTATTGAAAGAAGATGGCAGTGTACAGTTGATCCGGCGTGCAGAGACGCCTAAAGATTACTTTGCAACCTTTGACTGCTTTGAGAACTATAGCGAACTCGGTGATAAGATGATTTAGGTTTAGCTGTAGTATCTCGCACAATCAATTGAGGACGCAACAAAGAGCGGGAGATTGGCACTTTCGCAATCAACCAGAACAATGCGGCATAGGCGTTGCGCCCTAGATTGATTCGGTCCTGGTTGATTGTGGTGAGTGCAGGAGAAATCTCCGCCGCAATTGGCAGATTGTCATATCCTATAATGCTCAAATCTGTAGGAATTTTGATGTGTAGTTTTTCACACTCGCGGATAATTCCTACTGCTAGCAAATCATTACCACATAGAATGGCTGTGGCACCGTTTTTGATTAGGGAAGGCATATGATATTTAGCGCTGTCCTCTACATAGTGACCATATGCTACTAGATTTTCGTTCACTTGTAGTTGATGACTTTGCATACTAGCTATGTAAGCATCATATCGATGGGCAGTAACCATTGAATTGAGAGAACCGTTTAACAAAGCAATTTGGGTATGTCCCAGCGCTGTGAGATGATCGATTGCCAAATCGATTCCCTCAAAACTGTCCGTACCCACATAGGCAACATTGGAATTTTTGGTGATGTAGTTATCAAATAGTACAGTTGGGATAGTCGTGGTTTTTAGTTGCTCCATCCACGGATCTTTTAGAGCAAAACCAACCAAAAATCCACCGTGATAATTGTTCTTGACCATATAGCGATCATAAGGGTCCTCTAGCTGAAGGTCTGGGGTAATAGGGACGATGGTAATATCCCAGTTGTCGCGCACGGCAGCTTGTCGAAAACCGAGAATAATGTCAAAACCAAAATGTCGCGATTGTTCATATCGCATATTTTCTATAAATACGCATAATCGTTTACGTGTTTCTTTTTTCATTCTTTTAGTGACATAGCCCATCTCGATGGCAGTGTCTAGTACAAGTTGTTTTAATTCGGGACTGATGTCGTTGGCATCATTGAGCCCTTTAGAGACTGTACTCGGCGCAATACCAAGACGTTTTGCAATATCTTTTATGGTGACCATTGTAAAAATTCCCCTTTTTGACAAACGTTATAATATCACAGATCGATACAAAGATCTGCGAGTGGTACTTGTTGCTCATTTTTGACGAAGGTTTATGATATCTTAAGTTTACAATATATTACCGCTGATTTCAAGGGCTGTGCATGGAGGATTCTTTGGGACTGTTTTTGTGATTGGTCAATAATAGGGATAATATTGTATAAATGTTTATCTATTAGTAATTCTTCTGCTACTTTTCATCGAAGTATTTTGGTGAGTCTATCAATCAAGACAATGAATTTTTATATTTCGTGGTAATAGCCGACAAAACTGAAAAAAACATTGAAATTTCATAGAATACAGTGTAAAATAGTCCTGATAGAATCCAGTTTATAAATATTTTATGATGAAAAACGCCAAAATCAGGCGCTTTTCATCATGAAAGTTACTCTGGAAAGACGCGAAGGAAAATGGAGGTTGAGGACTATGGGAGATCGTGCAAACACGAGCGGAGGTTGGCGCACTAACAAATGGATTCGTGCGGCAGTTCCGGCTTTGCTGCTTCATTGCAGTATTGGTACAGTTTATTGTTGGTCAATATTTAGCCAGGAGATTGCGGATTATATTGGCTTTTCAAAGGGAGCTACAGAATGGGCATTTAGTTTTGCTATCTTTTTTCTAGGAATGTCTGCGGCATTTTTGGGGAATGTGGTGGAGAAGGATATTCATAAATCTTCTTTGATCGCGGCAGTGTGTTTTGCTGCAGGAATGGCGGGTACAGGATTCTTTATTTTTTATGGTGGCACGCATCAGGGAAGTATATTGGCATTGATAGGAATTTACATATGCTATGGATTTATTATGGGTGTTGGCTTGGGAACAGGATATCTGTCACCAGTCAAAACACTGATGCTCTGGTTTAAGGACAGAAAAGGACTTGCCACAGGTCTTGCAGTTGCAGGATTTGGTGCCGCAAAAGCGATTGCAAGCCCGATTATGCAGGCAATGTTAGATAATCTCGGCGAAGGCGGTATCTACAAGATGTTCTGGATTCTGGCAGTTGTATATTTTGTGATGATGTTTGTTGGACATCTACTCTTAAAGAAGCCAGATGATTGGCATGAACCACAGTCAAAGGATGCGAGCCAAAGTATTATGTCGGTACTCAAAAGTAGACCGATTGCAAATTATATTGGAATATGGCTGATGTTTTATATCAATATTACTTGTGGTCTGGCATTGATTTCACAGGAGAAAATGATTGTGAAGTGTATCGGTCTTGCAAGCTTTGCTGGTGTGATCTCCACAGTATCCGCAGTGTTCAATGCAGGTGGGCGCCTTGGCTTTTCTGCATGGGCAGATACGATGAAAGATAGAAATACCGTTTACAAAATTATTTTTGTTCTCTCTATTGTGTTCACAGCGTTGGTTATGGTCACAGGTGGTATTAAAAATGGAGAGGGCAATACACTCTTAGTAATTTTGGTGTTAGGTTTGATATTTGTAGTTAATGCAGGATACGGCGGTGGCTTCTCCAATGTCCCTACATTGCTTTCCGATCATTATGGTATGGGCAGTATTAGCGCGATTCATGGTATTACCCTTTCTGCGTGGGGCTTTGCAGGATTGACTGGAAACCAGATGGCAAACTGGATTGTTCAGCATTTTGGAGAGGAAGTAGAGTTGCACGGAATTATGGTCAATCCAACTGGATATCAATGTGTATTGTATGCAACTATTGTGTTGTATATTGTTGCCTTGCTTTTGAGCCTGTTTTTGGTAAGACCTGCAAAAAAATAGCCCCTCTTTTTTGGCCTTATGTTTCCGAAAGGATTTCAAGTAAGGTACAGAACACTTTTCCCAAAAGAGAGAAAATAATGTGAAAAAAGTCTGCTATACAGACTTTTTTCACACCCTGGATTTGAGTCGTAGCAAAGCTACGACATGGAAGTTAGTGTGAGTATATTGAAACGCATCTATCAAAAGTGTTAGGGTAGATGCGTTTCTTTCGATTTACATTAAAATGATTACAAAAGAGTACTTGATAAAGTGGAAAATGGGGAGTATGGAAGATTGATTTGAGATTTCGCTTCGCGGAGAAGACTTAAATCTGCATGGCAGACGTTTTTTATTTCTATTTGAGCCGCCAAAGGCGGCATGGAGGGATTAGTATGAATGATAGGTTGACAAAAAAAGATATTCAAAAGATGGAGGAGGAGATCGAGCACAGAAAGCTTGTGATCCGCAAAGAAGCGTTAGAGGCTGTAAAGGAGGCACGGGCGCAAGGGGACTTGAGTGAGAATTTTGAGTATTATGCGGCGAAAAAATACAAGAATCAAAATGAGAGTCGCATCCGCTATCTCGAGCGTATGATTAAGACAGCACAAATTATAGAGGAGGATACCAAAGAGGATGAGATTGGTTTGAACAAAACAGTGGAAGTGAGGTTTGTGGAGGATGATACAATTGAGACATATCGCCTTGTCACTACTGTGCGAAATAATCCATTACAAGGGCTGATTAGTATTGAATCTCCGATTGGGAAGGCTCTTGTAGGCCACAAGTGTGGAGATGTGGTGCATGTGCAAGTAAACAGTGAGTTTGGATATGATGTGATAGTTCAGTCCATAATCAATACACCAGACGACGATTCGATAGCACTTCGAAAGTTTTGAGGATACTCTATAATAAAGAATATCTTTTGGTACAATATGACAGAAATTTTGAATAAAATTTCCCCGTCCTGATTAGAGAATTCGCAAAAGCAGGCAAATGAGAGTGAGAGGAGAATGTATGAATGGTTTACAAATCTATATGACAGAAGTGAGAAAATATTTTTTTGATTTGGAAGAACGTTTGCAGTGCAATTGTAATAAAACAGGTCTAGAACTACTAGCGACAAAAGTAGATAGTAGCCTTCCTGTCGATTTAAAAAAATTGTATACTTGCTACGATGGAGAGAATGAGACACAGTACATGGGATTTTTTGCAGGCTTTACGTTTCTTTGTCTAGAAAGAGTGCTCGCTGAGTATGAGATGTTCCAAACAGTAGAAGATGAGATGATCGCGATGGGAACTAGAGCAATTAGAGAAGAACCTATCTGTAAGTTACAGTGGATACCGTTTGCTTATGACTATGGCAGAGCATATCTTGCTATGGATTTGTCGCCAGCTCAGGAGGGGAAAATAGGGCAGATCATTACAGTAGATTTTGATTGCAATCAAAGTTATTTGCTTGCTGACAGTTTAGAGGAGCTGTTTCACAAGATGGCACAATGGTTTCAGGAGGGAATTCTTACAGTTACTTCTGATCAAACGGATACCACACAACTATTAATCACAGAAGTTACGGGGCATTTGCTCAATTCAATTGAAGAGTTGACAGCACCTTTAACAAGATCTGATGTACCTTTGATCCCTGTACCAAATCTATTTTGGCAAAAGCACTACACACAGGAACTTAGACAAAATGAACAGGGAATAGTTTGTGTGCCACTTGCAGCATTGACAAAAGAAAAGAGATTACTGATACAAGACGAATATGATTTGGATTGTACATTTTTTTCATATATGGAGAATCTAAAGGAATTGGTTATTCACAGCAGTGTTCTGACTCATATAAGTAGTATTGCAAAAGCACCACAGTTAAAAAGCTTAATTATGGTAGATTGTATAGTAGTAGGAGAATCATTGTCAGCGCTTAAAGAAGCATCACAACTAAAAAAGATTAGTCTCAACAAAATGTGTGGTGAAGGTCTTGACAATCTGCAAAGTCTAAAAAGCCTTAGAAGTCTTAGTATTAGAAACGTGACACAAGTTACACTAGAGAATCTAGCAGCATTTTCAAACTTGCAGGAATTAAGTATAGAAGATATGGGACTGAGAGATGGTTCCTTTATTGGAAAACTGCACAACCTTAAAAAGTTGAATTTACATCGTCATTGTATGAATAATTTAGATTTTTTGTTTTGTTTGCCCAAACTTACAAGTTTTAGATTGATGCAAAAAGCACAAAATGAAGAAGGGCTTTTGGCGGTTCATGATCTTGTCAATTTAAAAGAATTTGAATATCCTGTAAAAGATGTAACCATATATAAAAGGCATCCAAACTTAGAGATTGTTGGAATGGCAGCAGATGTAGAAGAGGAGTTTGACGTGTTTGAAGGCAGTAAAGTTTGTGGTTTTATGATCTGTGGTGCAGTGACACAACAACAAGTGGAATGTATCGCTCAAAAAATGAGACAGTATATAAAACTTTATAGTTATGGCTCTTGCAGATAAATTTGCGATGCAATTTGAGTCAAAGCCTCAACTACGCCATGATTACAACAGGCTGCTCTGATATGGAGGATGGAGATGGATTATTATTATCGTTATAAAAAGGCTAGGTTGACAGTTGATGATAAGCGATATCTTTATATTGTGCGACCGCGCGATGAGCTAATCAAAATAACAGTATATCCAGACAATGACAAAAGACCGTGGTTTGTCTGCATGTTTTCTTATGAAAGCACTTGGGGATTTGATGTATATCGTCCCAAAACTATAGAAATTTTAATTCGGTTTTATCAAAATAATCCGACAATATTTTCAAAAAGTATCTTTTGTGTACAGCACTGCAAAGAATTATTTGAAGAGCTGTTTCATTATTTTTTTGCTGATAGCACTCAAAATGAACGACAGCATTTTCTCAAAATATGTCAAAACCACCCCTGTGATTTCTAATGTAACTTTATTGATAGGGTTCATGTTCGCGCGTGGCGCTTTCACGATACAATTTTGGCGTATATCCTGTTCGTTTTTTAAATAGGCGGCTAAAATAATAGACGTCTGGAATACCACATTGTTGTGCGATCGTCTTTGTGGGCATCTCTGTCACCACCAATAGTTTTTTGGCCTGCTCAATGCGTTGACGGTTGACAAAATCGGTCAATGGAATACCAACTTCCTTCTTAAACAATGTAGATAGGTAACTGGCATTGATGTTGAGCCATTCTGACATTGCCTTTAGGCTGAGGTCTGCTGTCAGATCTGTGTTGATATACGTAATAATTTTTTGTGTCAATAAAGAATAGTCTTTTAAGGTATGTTTGCGAATCATGCGACAGTAGTTAAGGACAATTCGCGCCCAGATAGAATAGCATTGATCCTTGCGCGTAACCTGCTCGATGAGCTGAACATTCTGGTTGGAATACAGGTCAATATGGATAGGATGAACGCCGGCCTCCTCTGCTTTTTTCCGAAGTAGCGTGTTAAAGGTAATTGAATAATCTTTATAGTCACGTAGTTCGTTGGACAAGCGACAAGGCAAAGTGACAGAGGAAAGTTTGGAGACGAGATCCATTGCCTTGGCCTCGTTTCCATTAAAAACCGCATCTAGTAACTGTGCCTCTAAGGCATAACGCATTTCAATCATCTGGATACTCATCAAGGAATCAGCAGTGTCTCTATAACGCTGGTGATACGTTTCATACCAAGCATCCATATCATTTAGATCATGATAGATTGTCTTATATTGATTTTCTCCAAAAAGGCTATTGCCCAAAGTAAGAAAAATACTAAAATAAACTGCGGGAGATGAGAAGGAAGCAAGACGCAGATAATAACTTTGTAAAACGGTATGCAGTTCTTGAGGGAGCTGCATTTTTGTAGTGATTTCATTGAGACGCGAAGGGCGCATCTCCTCAAATAGAATAGGACCACAGAGCATCAGTTTGGTACTGCCAGGAATCCGCAAAAAGCTGTATGTGCAGTGAAAAGTATCCTTTAGATGGCAGATGGTGTTTTCGCGTAACTCTTCAAAATAGCGATGGAGGAACTCAGGCTGATAATTTTCAAAAATAGCACAGCGAAGTCCGCCATCTAACCAGTCATAATCCTCACATGGGGGGGTTATAAAATGAACAGGTATACGATTATTTTCTAGTAAATCTTTTACAAAAGACAATAAAG
>CAJUHQ010000116.1 GCA_910586095.1 uncultured Lachnospiraceae bacterium
GTCAGCGCAGCAAGTGCGCAGACCTACAGCAAGGATTCGAAGACTTTCATAGTAAAAAATTTAAGCACTATTACCAATTTCTCATGCACGTGTGTCAAAAGTTTGATAGCTAAGAACTGCGCTGCCTCCTGCTACCTGCTCTTCAATATGTTCTAGAACGGTTTTGTCCTCCTCTTTTTCAAGTATCATATTTTTACATTGATATCCCTTTTTGGAAAGTCTTTGTGCCAATTCCTCAATGTGATCTTCCACAAGCGCTATAGATGTCTCATCTAGATAAAATTTTGTTGTCACCTGATTTTTTTCTGTCTGTAACAAAATACTTATATCTAACGCTCCCAAATGATCCATATCCAAATGCAAAAAAGCAGTCAACATACCATCTTTGCGCGCCATATTTTTCTTGTTTGTATACACATATAAATCACCATGTGCCTGAGAATTATTTAGCTTTAGAGGAAGTTGGACATAGCTAAACATCTGATTCATTTGGTTCATAAACTCTACATTCTCATGAATATTGGTCATTGCCTGTGCACTGCTATGTGTCTGTCCGCTTGACTGCATCGCTTCATTCATCATACGCGAAAGTTGGCCGCTCTCCTTCATAAGTTTTTGGTAAAATTCTTCTACCTTTCCTTCCTGTGTCAAGTCCTGTGGCGTGAGCGTCCATTGTTTTTGCAATCCATCACGCACTATAGAATGAAATGGTCCTGACTGAAAAATTTTGGTTTTCTGCCCTGTAGTCAACTGTCTTCCTAGCTCTGTATCCATCAGTAGTTGTTTGACGCCTTTCAAATCAAGAGTTCCATCCTTTATCAATGCAATCACACGATTGGGAAGTGTTTGTATTTTTTCTCCTCTTAGTTGATTCACAATTGTATTTATCATATCTTGTTGCGTTGTTTTTGTCTCTTGTGTGCTATTGTGTAAAGAACTACTTTCTTGTTTTTGATTAGAAAGAATTGGATCTTGCTTTATGAGGGTTTGTTCTATCTGAACTTGTTTGCTATTTGTTTGTTCTGCGTTGTTTCTTAGTGACGTCTGGTTGGTATTATGTTCTTCGTTTGCCTGTATAAGTGGTTTATTCCCATTGATAGTGTGATCCATCTCATTTGGATCTGCTTTTGTAGCAGCGTCCATATAAGCCAAGCTATTGCTTCCCTTAATACCTGCATTTTCTCCATTTGACTTCGATTCACCAAATAATAGAGTAAGGACCTGTTCCATAAACTTAGCACCATTGTCAAGTGCACTTTGCCCTGTAATGGTCTGTGAATCTTGATTGGCAATCAATGTGTCATAAAGCCTTATAATTTCGTCAGAAGCCTCCTTGATGCCATCTAATAGCTTATGCTCCAAATTCTGATAATTTTGCAGTTGAGAGACATTGCTATCTGTCAGAGGAAGTTGCAATTTATGAAGTTTAATAATCTCTGTTAAACTTGCCTGTGGGTTTTGCAGTGCCAATCGATTGAATGTCATGAGTGTTTTTTTGTCGATGGACATCCCATTTTCCAACAATGTGGACACAAGTGCTAGATTTTTGTCATTGACGGCCATATGTGCCGCGCGCAACGCTGCCTCCCCCACCCGAATCATTTGTGAACTTCTGTCATATACAGGTTTTAACACAATTTTATTATCTTTGTTGGATTGTACTTGTAAGCTTAACACTTGCCCTAGTGCCACTTGTACATCTCGTTCAAGCTTTGCTGCCATATACTGCCCATTTGCAAGTTGTATCTGTACATCCTCACCATTCACAGAGACAATCTCTCCTTGAAAAGTATCACCAGGCTGTAGTTGTGTCACATCTGTTGCTTGCGTACTTGCGTTTGAACCATTCAATGATGCAGTATTTCCCGCATAGTTGGGCGTTCCTATCTGTGTGCTTCCATAATTGTGTGAAAATCCTGACAAAAAGCTGTCCATAAGCTTCCCTCCCAGTCTTATTCCTCTTCCAAATCAACAAAGTTTCCAATAAAACTTTTCCTATGTATTGGTGATGGACCATACTTCTTTATGGCTTCGATATGCACGGCTGCTCCATATCCTTTGTTGTCTGCAAAATGATACTTTGGATATACTTTGTCATATTCCTCCATCATGCGATCTCTTGTCACTTTGGCTATAATGCTTGCCGCTGCAATAGACACACTTTTGGCATCACCGTGTATAATAGGAACCTGTTTAATTCCTATTTTAGGAATCGTCACCGCATCATTTAATAAAACATTAGGTGTTACAGTCAATTGGCTTACCGCCTGACGCATTGCCTCATAAGTTGCCTGTAAAATATTGATTGCGTCAATCCGATCATGCGCCACACACCCAACTCCAACAGATATGGCCTCCTCCATAATGATATCATATAACAATTCTCGCTTTTTTGCACTGAGCTTTTTTGAATCATTTAAATACAAAAGCTGACAGTCCTTTGGCAAGATCACAGCACCTGCCACTACAGGCCCTGCAAGTGGGCCACGTCCTGCCTCGTCAATGCCGCAAATATACCCATAAGACGCATACCGTCTCTCATACTGCTTCATTTCTTCGATACGTTGCTTTTCTTTTTCTATAGCCGCAATTTTCTTAGATGCCGCAGACACAAGCGTCTGTACACCACTGCGCGTATCACCCTTGTACTGTTCTACAAAAAAAGGCAGCTCATCCTCCTGCGCTGCCTTATATTCATCCCTAATCTCACCTATTCTTTTTTCCATCACAGCACACCTCTTCCTTTGCTCTTCTCCACATTTTATGACATCTCATATATTTCATCCAGTCAAAAATCAAACATATAAATATATTCATATTGACCTGTCATATTCATTAGATATACCTATAAAAATCTTTGATTATTCAACTGATTATGCTATTAAAATTCGCTGTATCACTGTCAAAATTCTGCACATATTGACGTGATGTACTACAACTTACATGTTCAATTTCTGGCTGGATAGAACGTTATATTTGCCTACTGATGTTTTAACACCCCAAACTTTGACAATGGCCATATTCTGATAAATGCGCGCCCAATAATATCATTTCGATGAATATTTCCCACGGATGGATCTCTACTGTCTGAACTATTATTTCGATTATCTCCTAATACAAAATATTCGTCTTCTCCAAGTAAAATGGCTTCTGTCGCTCGTCCAGGATTTTGTATAATTTCTCGTCCATACTCTTCCTCTAACAATTCACCATCAATATAAATATTTCCTTCCACATCAATTCGAACAGTCTCTCCTGGCATACCAATAATTCTTTTTATGTAATATGTTTCTTTGTCATACTGAAAGGGAAATACGATAATATCAAACCTTTCTGGATCTTGAAAACGATAGGTAATCTTATCCACAATCAAGTGATCCGCATCGCTGAGTGTACTTTCCATACTACTGCCACTTACCTGCGTTCTTTGTCCTATATAAGTAACAATCAGATAAGCTACACACAGCACCACTAACAGATATACACTAGTGCTCAATATTTCCTTTAATATATTTTTCATGGCATTTTCCCCTGTTTTTCTCATTTCATTGGACACTCTAATGTGATTCTCCCTATCCGTCCGTTTCTGAAATCCTCTACAACCGCGGAGGATGCTTTCATGTTATCAAGTCTCTCCCCTTTTAGGAAATAGCTTCTGGCTATACAAATTGATTGTATAATCTCATATGCATTTTGCTGATCTGACAGTTCTATATGATATCTCTCCTCCAAGAGTCCTGCATATTCATCACGCAAAAAATCAATTAATGTGCAGGCAATCTCGTCTAGATGAAGCAGCTCATCATTCATAGAACCAATCATAGCAAGATGCAATCCCACTGTCTGATCTTCAAACTTAGGCCAAAGAATTCCTGGCGTATCGAGAAGCTCTATGCTCTTATTTAATCGAATCCACTGTTTTCCTTTAGTAACGCCAGGCTTATTTCCTGTCTTGGTACAGGACTTTCCTGCAAAAGAATTGATAAATGTAGATTTTCCAACATTAGGGATTCCTACCACCATCGCTCGCACAGGTCTGTTGATAATTCCCCTTTTTCTGTCACGCTCTATTTTTTCTTTACATGCTTCCTGAACAATACCTTGTATGGCCTTTGTTCCTGAGCCTGATTTAGAATTCATCTCTATCGCATACAATCCCTTTTGTCTAAAATAATCCATCCATATTTTATTTTTTACAGGATCGGCCAAATCAGATTTATTAAAAAGAATAATCCTTGATTTATTTTTTCCTAGTGTATCGATATCTGGATTTCTGCTACTTAATGGCACCCTAGCATCCACCAACTCAATAACTAAATCCACCAGTTTTATATCTTCTTGCATCATTCGTTTGGCCTTGGTCATATGCCCTGGATACCATTGATAATCTGCCATTTCTATTCCTATGCCTCTCTGCTGTCCTGTCAAAACAAAATCAGCTTTTTATCATTTAACTTCTATCCACTACTTTAATAAAACTCAAATCAGAATGAATGTGAAACCTATTTATTCTATAAGTCCCATATTACTGCTTCCAGATGCCATTTTCATCCATGCCTTGCCAATAATATATTCCTTCTTTACTGTACCAATGTTAGCGGAACGACTATCCTCACTACTATTACAGTTATCCCCAATGACAAAATATTCATCCTCTTCTAAAGTGACCTCGCCTTCTAAAATTCCTGGCTCTGCAATCTTGTCATTAAAATAGTCTTCCACAGCTTCGTCATTGACATACAAAATTCCTTTTTTTATGTATAATGTATCACCAGGTACTCCAACTACTCTCTTCACATAATAATGCGATTTTTCATTGCCATTTGGGAGAAAAACAATCACATCCCCCGCTTTTGGAGAAGAAACCTTATAAACCAATCTGTTCAAAAAAATTTTCTGACCATTGTATAGACTTGGTTCCATAGAAGAACCAATTACACTTGTTTGCATCCCTATACAAAAAACAATAACTACTGCAAGAAGTGCTGATGCAAATATCCAAAAAATCCAGCTAAATATATCTCTGATAAGAACCATATTTAATTTTTTCTTTTTCTGATAAAATGTCAGCCCTTTTCTTTTTTTTGCCATACAATCGCCCTTCTTGTAAAAAACGGAGCCTGTCTCCAAGCTCCGTCCATGAACTAATTATTATTTAACTAATTCTTTAACCTTTGCCTTCTTACCAACACGGTTTCTCAAATAGTTAAGTTTCGCACGTCTTACCTTACCAGATCTCACAACCTCTACTTTTTCTACGTTAGGGGAATGAAGTGGCCATGTTTTCTCCACACCTACACCATTTGAAATCTTTCTGACTGTAAAGGTTTTTCTATTGCTACCGCCCTGAATCTTCATAACAGTGCCTTCAAATATCTGAATTCTCTCGCGGTTTCCTTCCTTAATCTTTCCATGTACCTTTACGGTATCACCAACACGAAAGCTGTCAACCTTTTCCTTTAACTGTGCCTGTTCGATTTCCTTAATAATTTCGTTCATTTTACTTGCCTCCTTATTTTTTCGACGTTCTTAATACCTTCGCTGCAAACAGAAATCATTTTCATCAAAATCTGTCAGTTGTCTCGTGCAACGAACCTTTGTACCAGAGGACCATCTCATTCTTCGCAACATGTATAACTTATCACAAAAATACTGGTATTGCAAGTATTTCTCTTAAATCTTTTTTGCCAAAACTGTTTCTACGTAACAGTTCAGACAAATCTGTCCTGTTACGGCATCCGCCCATTAAAAATTGCTGCGCAATGGGGCGGATGCTTGTCACCTAAACGTATCTTCACGGTCTGCGCAATAAATGCTCAGACCTGTCCAAACTGTTATGTTTCTACACAATAACTATTATGTCTTTATCCATCTTCTAAGTTCATTCTTATAGGTAACACCAATTTCTGCCTGATCACCATTTTTTAAGCAAATCAAGCCATTTACAGTATCTACATACTCAATAAAATCCTGATTCACCACACACATACGATGAATCTGCAAAAACTTTTCCTTTGGCAGTTTTTCTAAAAGCTGTTTGATTGATAAATAAGGAACTTTCATCTCTTCTTTGGCAAGCACAAAGCAAACTCCACGCGGTACAGCTTTGACACAAATAATATCTTTGCAAAATAATTTATAATTCACGCCATCTTTTTTTACAATCACATAGTTTTCGCGAATTTCTCCCTGATGTGATAGAAACAAAAGTTTTCCTACTAAACGATCAATATCCTCCTCATGATAAGGTTTAATTAAATATTGGTAGCACTGAATCTCCCTGTATGCTGTAAGTTCCATATTGGCGAGGGAAGTAACCATCACAATAGGTGTGAAAGCATATTCTTTTTTCATACGTATCTCACGCGCAAAGGTGATACCAGAACTATCTGTGTTGTCCTCTTCATTGAGATTAATATCCAACAAAAAAGCCTGGAATGGCTGCTGCGCTTTTTCCAGCGCAGCCCGCGCCTCTTCCAGACTGTTTGTGGGAGTGGCCAACACTTGATCTGATACACCCTCTACCATAGCAGTAATCGCCTTTAGACAATCTTTGCTATCCTCTAGTATCAATATCCTTGTCATGGTCCGCCTCCCCTTTTATTTATAATTTTTTATAAAAATGCTATTTGAGAATTTCTCCAGCAGACTTCACAAGCCCTGCAACTCCTTGTATCTCTGATGGAATAATAATCTTAGTGGCATTGCCGTTTGCAGCCTTCTCAAATGCTTCCAGTTTCTTGATCGTAAGAACAGCCTCATCTGCACCTGCATCTCTTAAGAATCTGATACCTTCTGCATTTGCCATCTGTACAACACGGATCGCCTCCGCTTGACCTTCTGCCTCACGAATACGTTTTTCTTTCTCTGCCTCTGCACGCAAAATAGCTGCCTGTTTCTCAGCCTCTGCCACAAGAATAGCAGACTCTTTTTGACCTTCTGCCACCAAGATAGTAGATTTTTTCTCACCTTCTGCACGTAGAATTGCCTCACGTCTCTCGCGCTCTGCCTTCATCTGCTTCTCCATCGCATTTCTAATTGCCTCTGGTGGAATAATATTCTTTAACTCAACACGATTAACTTTAATTCCCCACGGGTCTGTTGCTACATCCAATGCGGAACGCATGTTTGTATTGATAATCTCTCTAGATGTCAATGTTTGGTCAAGTTCCATCTCACCAATAATATTTCTAAGTGTAGTTGCTGTCAATTTCTCAATTGCCATAATCGGGTTATCTACACCATATGCATACATTTTCGGATCTGTAATCTGAAAAAATACTACGGTGTCAATTTGCATGGTAACATTATCTTTTGTGATAACGGGCTGTGGCGGGAAATCTACTACTTGCTCCTTTAAGTTCACTCTTTTAGCAACTCTGTCTAAAAACGGAACCTTAAAGTGAAGTCCTACTCCCCATGTGGTATCATATCCGCCAAGACGTTCAATAACATACGCTGATGCCTGTGGCACAATGCGGATATTCGACGCAATAATGACAATAAAAATAAATAAAATCGCAAATATTATATACATCATAAGCCATCTTCCCCCTCATACTTCTCGACAATTAACTTTACACCTTTAATATCAACAACTTTCGCAAGATCTCCCAATGCTATTTTACTGCCTTGTTTTACTGCTCTCACAGTCCATTCCTGGCCGTTTACAATGGCACAACCTGTCTCTGCAATATTGTCAACATTTTGTGTAATTCGTACTACTTTGCCGATAATGCCTTCGTAGTTTGTTCTTGTACGCGTAGAATTTATGTACTTTACTGCGAAAGGTCTTGTAAAGATTAACATTCCAAATGATACCGACAAAAATGCTGCAAGCTGCAAAAGTGGTCCACCACCAAACAATGAGACAATAATCGCTGTCAAAGCTCCTATGGCAAACCAAATTGTGGCAAGTCCTACTGTCACAATCTCTATTACTATGAGTATAATCATAGCCGCCAGCCAGACCATTGTATACATACGCATCCTCCTTTCTATTTGTTCCAGAAAACCTGCGCGAACACTATGTCCGCACCTTGTTCTGTTAAAGTAACAGTCTAGATACTTTTACTTATATGTATCTGACCATTTTTTAGTACCACTATCATACATGTATCGATCCTATACATTCACTACTTTTTTGTATTTTCTAAACTGTTACTTGTTAGATACATCATACTGCAAAAGTACCATTCTAACAATGGCTTTTGCGTGAATACTGTGATTTTCGTATTGGATCACATTTTAATGTCTGTTCTTCAAAAATAACATTGTTCGTGTACATTGATACTAGGGGGATTCGAGTGTTCAACCTCTTACTCATTAACGCCGTTTCGATATGCGGCAAGCTCCTTTTGATATGCTTCTGTCTTGTGATATCCACAGGAAAACATTTCAGGACAAAACCCTCTATATATGCACTCGCGCACCATACACTCTGCAAGTTCTGGCTCTGTTTTAGCGACTTCATCCTTTACAAGCTGCCATGCCTGTCTTGTCTCTGGACTTGCACAATTGCACAAGCGCTTGCGGCTGATATTAATCAATGCCTGCGCATCTGCCTCGCAGGCATGATTGACTAATGCCCCCTGTGGAAGCTCATCACGATTGATGCCTGTTCTGTCGCTTCTCTGTGTAGATACCCAATGCTCTATGCCAATCTTGTGTCTTACTATATGCACACTTACCCAAGATTTTAGATCGCGCCAGCGCCAATAAAACTTCATACGCCGAATCGGGGAATGTTCGGACAAAAGAAGTCTTTTTTTCCATTCTGCATCGGGATATTTGCCTGTAGTTTTCCCAATAGTATTCATAGCAGAATCCTTGATATCCTGCCAATTCTCATCATGCTTAAAATGATCTATATACACAGTTTTTCCTCCCATTCCTTTTCGCGAAATCCTGTCAAAATTGTATCTTGCTCAACTATAATAGGTCTTTTGACAAGCATGCCATCTGTGGCAAGCAGCGCAAGTTTTTCCTCTAGACTCATAGATACAAGCTTTTCTTTTAAGTTCATTTCCTTATACAAAACTCCACTGGTATTAAAGAATTTTTTTATGTCCAATCCGCTTTTTTCATGCCATTGTTTTAATTCATCATAAGTAGGGTTTTGCTCCTTAATATTTCTATTTTCATACTCTATATGATGTTCTTTTAACCACTGTTCTGCTTTTTTACACGTACTACATTTAGGATATTGTACAAATAACATATTCTTTTTTCCTCCATTTGATATAAAATTTTACATATTCTGATTTGAATCCCCATATACATAAGCTTCTTAAAAAGATTTCAATTTTTCATGCTCTGACATCAGTTCTTTGATAAGCTGATATAATGTCCAGCTTACATTTTTCGGCGTTGTCACAGCCTTGAGTTTTGTTGGTGACAGTCCTAGTTTTTTGTAAGAAAGCAAAAACTCATCTAACTTATTGTCTGATATCCTAGAAAATATAATAATTTCTGGCATACAAAAAAGAGCTGGTGCCTTTTGCAACGTCAAGCGGTCAAGTGGCTCTATCTTTTGAATACCTGCTAATTTGCCAACTTGCTCATTCAAATCAGATGCCTGAAGCTGTCTAGTTGGAACTGCTAGGCTCACACATAAAACTTCCATTTGTATCTTTTTTTTCTCATTCTGTGTATAATACATAATCATGCTATTTTGTGCCTCTGCCATCATACCTTTCCCCTTTCTATCTACATAATATTGCTATGAAAGTCTTCGACTTTCATAGCATGGATGGCCATGCGGCCCGCCAGACGGCAGGCTGTGCATGATGAGCGTCTCTTTTCTGGTTACATGCAATCCATTCGTCTAATGTCAACGGCTCATAATCCGAATACATACAAAAACAGTTTATCATATTGCATGGAATATGTTGTTGTTCCCCTTGAATATTCTCAACCACAGTATTTCTTGTGATTTCTTGAAATTGCTCTAACAGTCTTTGGTCGTGAGAGTCATGAACATGTCCATAAAGCATATAAGTCTTAGGATTTCCATTTTTATCTAAACGATACTGTCCATTGTAACATAAAATTGGATAATGGCACAACACTACTTTTCTCTTATTGTCAGACAGCTCCTCATATGGTTTTATCCATACAAAACGATTCCATTTCGTTATTGTTTGTTGCACAAATCGGTCATGATTGCCTGTAATCAAATACAATCTCCCATTAAGCTGATCTAGTAGTTCTTCTGTCTGTTTTCTAGTTCCCCAGGACAGATCTCCTATAATGACAACTTCGTCATTTTGTCGAACCTTTTGATTCCATTTTTGCAACATATAGCTATTCATATCCTCTACACTTGCAAATCCTCTACAATCCATTTTCTGATTTAGCGCTTCATGAAAGAAATGCAGATCTGCTATATAATATCGCACATTTATCACTTCCAATTTTCTATTAAGATAGTCTGTGACTTTTACAATGTAAATAGTCATACAATCTGACAACTCATTGATATGAAAGTCTTCTATTTTCATAATATGGATGGCCATACGGCCTGAAATGATATATGACATTTCAAGAATTGCATGATGAGTTTATTATAAAATTCAAGCCAAATTGCCGTTCTCATTATACAACATAGTTGTTATATTGTAAATAAATTCATGTGCTAATAAGATACCTACCACAAACGCTACGTTTCAATCCTCTATTTTTAACCCCCACGGGGGCTTGTGTTGTTTACCTACTTTTGGTAAGCTTCTACTATAAATTACTATTCAAATATACTTATTGAAATCTCTTTATGTCCAATGACAAAAGAGGATAGGTTCTGAAGGAGGAACACATTATGCACATGGCTGATGCTTTGACAACCCCTGCTGTGGCAACTACTATGTATTTATGTACTGGTATTGCTGGAGCATATTCT
>CAJUHQ010000117.1 GCA_910586095.1 uncultured Lachnospiraceae bacterium
GGTGGCTACATCCTTTTTTCTTACAAAACCATTGGTATCTATATTTGCACGTCCAGACAATCCAGTGTATAATCTTGCAGTAACAGGAAATCGAATCTGTACAATAGCATTATTTTTCATTGGTTTTAATATTTTTGCCAGTGGAATGTTTACCGCACTATCAAACGGAGTTGTCTCAGCTATTTTAGCATTTTCAAGATCTTTTGTATTCATGTTGATTACAATGCTTGTGTTGCCTGTCTTTTTAGGTGTAAATGGTATCTGGCTGGCGACTCCTGTCGCAGAACTTATGGCGCTTATGCTGTCCGTAGCAATGTTTCTAAAGTACCAGAAACGATATGGCTACTAAGCATAGCCATATCGTAAATGAAAGGAACCTCTATGAACGCTACAATGTATGATATTGCCATTCTCTTTTTTACGTACTCTTTTTTTGCATGGTTTGCTGAGACTACTGTTGCGACGATTAAAATAAACCATAATCAAACCACATCCTTGCGACAATCAAAAGCTTTCACAATCAAAGACTTTAAGAACCGCGGCTTTGCCTCAGGGCCATTTTGTTTTATTTATGGTTTTACAGCAATACTTTTGACTATTTTCTTGCAGGAACTAAGAAATGATCTTTTCTTTCTCTTTTTGGGAAGTATGGTCATTGCAACCGTTATAGAATGGCTAACTGGAAAAATATTAGAGAGAATGAAACAGCAGAAGTGGTGGGATTATTCCAGTAAACGATGGAATTTTGACGGATATATTTGTCTACAATATTCTCTGCTCTGGGGAATTCTTGGATCGTTGTCTGTTCGATATGGAAATGGATTAATTTTGAGCTTATATCATATTTTGCCAACCTCTATTGAAAAAGTAATCGTTCTAGGACTTGCAGTAGTTGGTTTTATTGATTTTGCAGGTTCCTTTATGTCCATTTACCACATGGAGGAGAAACTTCCGCGTTTGTTTGGATGGAACCAAAAACTACAACAATGGACTTTTCGTTTTGCAACAGCGCTCTCACAGCGAATCGAAAATCGAATTGGTCAGTCTTATCCTTCTATAGTTCATGAGCGTTCCGAAAAGGTTCAAGAAAAGGGTTGTAGCTTAACACAGTTATTTTGGTTATTTTTTATCGGAGCCCTTTTAGGTGATCTTGTAGAAACATTATTTTGCCGAATTACAATGGGCGTCTGGATGAGTCGAAGTAGTTTAGTATGGGGACCTTTCAGTGTTGTCTGGGGACTTGCAATTGCGCTGATAACAGCTCTTCTCTATAGAGACAAGGACAAAGCCCAACATCATATTTTTTGGATAGGAACTTTTCTAGGAGGTGCCTATGAATATATTTGTAGCGTTTTTACAGAACTTGTATTTGGAAAAGTATTTTGGGATTACAGTGCTATGCCTTTTAATCTAGGCGGGCGAATCAACTTACTGTATTGTTTCTTTTGGGGGATTGCCGCAGTAGTTTGGATGAAAGGTCTTTATCCCAAACTATCCCATTTTATTGATGTATTACTATACAAATTTTCATCTTTGATGTCTATGCGACCTGGCAGGCAACAAAATATACAAGATACTCGTTCGCAGAGAAAAAATGAGCGATTATTGACAGGAATTTTTGTGATCTTTATGATTTTTAATATTTGTGTTTCTATGTTGGCATTGATTCGTTACGATACGCGATCCAAAGGACAGGCAGCCGTCTACAAATGGGAACAACTAATGGATAATTATTTTCATGATGCTAAGATGGAACAAATTTATCCCAATGCAAAACAACAATAGTTGTGTTTTGTAAAGATTTTTCTTTTGATTACATAAAAAGCGTGGTATGATATATATAATGCAACTATCTACTAAAGATATCTATTTTTTACATTGCATTATAAATTTACCAGGCTTTTTTGTAATACATCTAGTAATACATTGTGACAAATGATGTGTACGCATACAAATGAAAGCACATCCAATATATTGGATATGAAAGGATACAACAAAATGGACAAAATGAAATTTGAAACAGCAAATATAACCCAAAAGAATATAGATAAAATTGCTACTCTTTTTCCAAATTGTATTACTCAGAGTGCAGGAAAAACCCAATACCCCCCCGAAGGACTATTCATTTTGAACTTCTACGTCAAATGCTATCAGAAGAAGTAGTAGAAGGTGATGAAGCCTATGAATTTACCTGGGTAGGTAAAAAAGCCGCTATTGTAGAGGCTAATAGCCCTATTCGAAAGACACTTCGCCCATGCCAAGAAGAAAGTGTTCATTGGGATACCACACAAAATCTTTATATTGAGGGTGACAACTTAGAAGTCTTAAAACTTTTGCAGGAAAGTTATCTTGGTAAGGTAAAACTGATTTATATTGATCCGCCTTACAATACAGGAAATGATTTTATCTATCAAGATGATTTTAAAATGTCGATTGATAACTATTCCAAACAAATTGAAGCATTTGACGAAATTGGAAATAGAATGTTTAAAAATACAGACAATAATGGGAGATTTCATTCTGATTGGTGCTCTATGATGTATTCTAGATTACTGTTAGCAAGAAATTTATTGTGTGAGGATGGAATGATTTTTATCTCGATTGATGACAATGAATTAGAAGATTTGTTAAAAATCGGCAGTGAACTATTTGGACATTATCTTGCCTGTTTTCCGCGTGTGACAAAGAAAGCTGGGAAAACTACCGACACAATTGCTAAAAATCATGATTACGTCATTGCATACGGCAATATAAAACCACCAAAAATGTATCTTCCCACTCACACTGATGACGGATTCAAATATTGTGATGAGTATGTCAATGAGAGGGGATTGTACAAACTCAATCAAACGCTTGATTATGATAGCCTTCAATATAGTCCAAGCTTAGACTATCCACTAGAAATTGAAGATTTAACTCTATATCCTGGTGGGTCCTATGAAAAATATCTCGAGCGAAAGTCAGGCAAACATGCGCGCGCCGATTGGGCTTGGAGATGGAGCAAAGAGTTAGTTGACTTTGGTTACAAAAATGGTTTTATTGTTATAAAACGATATGATAACTATGCAAGAGTTTATACAAAAACATATCAAAATGCAAGAATTGTGAAGAAGAATACTGGATTTGAAATTGAACAGTTTGATAGAACGCGCGCAATCTCTTCTTTAGAATTTATTGAAAATGAATTTTCTAATGACAATTCTAAAAAAAATCTTGCCCAACTTTTTACGAATACTATATTTGACTATTCTAAGCCCGTTTCTTTACTGAACTGTCTTGTAAAGTTTTCAACAACTCACGAAGATATTGTTCTCGACTTTTTTAGCGGTTCAGCTACCACAGCTCACGCAGTCATGCTGCTAAATGCACAGGATAATGGGCAGCGAAAATTTATCATGGTACAATTGCCTGAAAAGACAGATGAGAAGAGTGAAGCATATAAAGCAGGCTATGATACTATCTGCGAGATTGGAAAGGAACGTATCCGTCGCGCTGCAAAGAAAATCCATAAAGAGTTTCCAAACGCAGTATTTGATGACGGTTTTCGTGTATTAAAATTAGATGATACCAACATGAAAGATGTTTATTATGCCGCAAGCGATTACAATCAAAATATGTTAGATTCACTAGAATCTACAATCAAAGAAGATCGAACAGATCTTGACTTACTTTTTGGCTGTCTCCTAGAGTGGGGATTACCACTATCTAAGCCCTATACAAGCGAAACTATTGATGGATGTACAATACATATTTACAATGGCGGTGATTTGATTGTCTGCTTTGAAAAAACGATTCCTAATACGGTTATAAAAGCCATTGCAAAACGCCAGCCGCTTCGGGTCGTATTTTGTGATAGCAGCTTTACAGATTCTCCAGAAAAAATGAATGTATATGAAATATTTAAACTTTTAGCACCCGATACAATGATAAAAATTATGTAGAGAGGGAAAATTGGCACATGAAACTACAATTTAAACATCAAAAATTTCAAGCAGATGCTGCTAAAGCAGTCGTTGATGTCTTTGCAGGACAACCTTATCTCACATCCTCCTATAAAATCGACCGCGGCGGTAATTATTATCAAACATCGCTGACAGACGATCAGGATTTTACAGGTTGGAGCAATCAAAAGATTGTGCCAGAACTAAGCGATCAGATTATATTAAAACAGTTGCAAAAAATACAGCAAACCAATCAAATTACTCCATCCATACAATTGGAGGGGCGATACAATCTAACCATTGAGATGGAAACAGGCGTAGGTAAAACGTACACATACATTAAAACCATGTATGAACTAAACAAACATTATGGATGGAGCAAATTTATCATTGTCGTGCCATCCGTTGCGATCCGTGAGGGCGTCTATAAATCCTTTCAGATTACACAGGAACACTTTGCGGAGGAATACAACAAAAAAATTCGTTTTTTTATTTATAATTCTGCTCATTTGACAGAGATTGACCGTTTTGCGTCTGACAGTTCAATCAATGCTATGATTATCAACGCACAAGCCTTTAATGCAAAAGGCAAGGATTCCAGAAGAATCTATATGAAATTAGATGAATTTCGCTCTCGTCGTCCGATTGATATTCTTGCAAAAACCAATCCTATTCTAATTATCGATGAACCGCAATCCGTTGAAGGTAAACAGACTAAAAAAAATTTAGAAGAATTTCATCCACTATTGACATTGCGCTATTCAGCAACACACAAAAGTGACAGTATCTACAATATGGTCTATCGCTTAGATGCAATGGAAGCTTATAATAAACACCTAGTTAAAAAAATTGCTGTCAAAGGCATCACAATCACTGGTAGTACTGCAACCGAAAGCTATGTCTATTTGGAGAGCATCAATCTTTCTAAAAAAGATCCAACAGCAACCATTCAGTTTGACTGCAAAGGGAAAAATGGAATTAGAAAAATCAACCGCACTGTAAATATTGGATACAATCTATATGACCATTCTGGCCAGATGGAAGAGTATAGAAATGGCTTTATTGTCAAGTTTATTGATGGAAAAAATGATTTGATAGAATTTTTGAATGGCATAAAACTCTATGTGGGAGAGGTTATTGGAAAAATTGATGATACTCAACTCCGCCGTATTCAAATACGCGAAACGATTCTTTCTCATATTCAGAGAGAGCAGCAGCTTTTTCATAAAGGTATCAAAGTCCTTTCGCTCTTTTTTATTGATGAAGTCGCAAAATATAAACAATATGACGTCAATGATCGACCTGTCAATGGGATTTACGCCAAACTATTTGAAGAAGAGTATACAGACATTGTTCGTACTATGCAACGCAAATTAGGAGATGAAGCCTATATAAACTATTTAGAATCTATTCGCGCCTGTGATACTCATGCAGGATATTTTTCAGTGGACAAAAAAGGACATATGATTGACAGCAAAGTTTCACGCAAAGAAACCATCGCAGATGATCTAGATGCCTATGATTTGATTATGAAAAATAAGGAACTACTTTTAGACAGAGATCCTGTGCGATCTCCTGTACGCTTTCTTTTTTCCCATTCTGCATTGCGCGAAGGCTGGGACAATCCAAATGTCTTTCAGATCTGTACTTTAAAACAAAGCAGTAGTGAGGTTCGCAAACGCCAGGAAGTAGGACGCGGCCTTCGACTATGTGTCAATCAAGACGGAGAGCGAATGGATGCCAATGTACTTGGAAACGAAGTTCACATGATCAATGTCTTAACTATTATTGCGAGTGAAAGCTATGACAATTTTGCTAAAGGTCTTCAGACAGAGCTTGCACAGACAATAGCAGACCGCCCGCGCGCAGTTACAATTGAGTTGTTTATAAACAAGGTTTTTCGGGATGCATCGGGAACTGAACTTGTAGTCGATCACACTCTGGCACAATCGATTTACTATGATTTGATTGTAAATGGTTATATTGACAAGAAAGGTCTTCTTACAAACAAATACTATAAAGATAAACAAAATAACAGTCTTATTGTCTCTGACGAGATCACCGATTTTACTATAGATCTAATCAAAGTACTTGATTCTGTTTATGACGATCGTGTTATGCGACCTGAAAACGCCCGCAACAACAATGTTGAACTAATTTTAGACAAAGATAAGTTTGCCATGCCACAATTTAAGGCTCTCTGGAACCAAATCAATGCAAAATCCATTTATTTAGTTGATTTTGATACAAAAGAACTCATACAGAAATCCATTGATGCTCTAGACAGCAAACTGTTTATCTCTAAAACTTATTTCAAGGTAGAAACTGGCACTATGGATGCAATCCAATCAAGAGAGACTCTATCAGAAGGAACATCCTTTTTAAAAGAAAAAACAAATTATTATCACACTGCAATTGCCGCAAATGCACATGTAAAATATGACCTTGTGGGAAAATTGGTAGATGCGACAGGATTGACAAGAAAAGCCGTTATCGCCATTTTAAAAGGAATCAAACCTTCTGTATTTGGTCAATTTCAAGATAACCCAGAGGAATTTATAATCAAGGCAGCAGCACTTATCAATGATGAAAAAGCTGCCACAGTCATTGAACACATTACATACAATATAGTAGATGAGCATTATAGCACAGATATTTTTACAAATGCTACCATCAAGGGCAAATTAGGATTCAATGCAATGGAAGTCAAAAAACACCTATATAATCATTTGGTATATGATTCTGTCAATGAGCAGACATTTGCAACAGAATTAGACTCTAATGCAGATGTTGCGGTATATGTAAAATTACCTGCTGGATTTTATATTTCTACCCCTGTAGGGCGCTATCATCCTGATTGGGCAATTGCCTTCTACGAGGGAACTGTCAAACACATTTATTTTGTGGCAGAGACAAAAGGCTCTATGTCCTCCATGCAGCTTCGTTTTATTGAAGAGTCCAAAATACATTGTGCAAGAGAACATTTTAAAGCGCTCACCAAAAGTCTCACAAAATGCAAAGAGCAAGTGGTCTATGATGTAGTGGACAGTTATCAAACCTTGTTGGACAAAGTCATGAAATAAAAAACCACACAAAATATATAATATTATAGTAAACGTACACCATACTCAATCTGCCGTATGGCCATCCATACTATGAAAGTTGTCCTTTACTTTCGTAATAATAAAATGGGGGAGTGAGAGATTTATGCATTTTGATGATGAGATGAAACAGATGTTTGTGCGAATGGTGCAAGGCAAAGTACATCTATCTGAGTGGGAAACGTGGTGGAATAGCCACATTCCTCAGTTAGAAGCCGCCTTGCTTTTAGGAGATCGCAATCGGATTATGCCTGCCGACTGGAAAACAGGCAGTTATCGTTCTATGTTCAAAAGTCAAAGTGGTATTGCCTACTACTTTTATAGACAAGGACGTCCTGTAAAGCCTTCTAATTTCTATGAAACAAAAGCTAAAGAACAAGAACAACGTCAAAAAGAAGAAGCAATGCAAATTTATTATGATCGTATTGCACCCTATAAAAAACAATGGGATTTGTATCTAGAAAAACATCCCACGAAAACAATTAACTTTGAATGGCACAATTTATTAGGCACTCCTCCCAATCAGAAACCACCAACCCCCTTAATCTCCCAACATGGCAAGACCATAGAATGGTATAAGCAAAATCGGGAAGCACTAAAATTATGCTTAAAAGAAAACATGACTGCCAAGATTGCGCCTCTTGCAAAGGCCTATGGCATGAAAAAAGTAGGGAAAAATTTTTTTGTAAAAACACAGAATGATTTGGTGTATTGCCTTTGGTTTCGCGGATATTTTCGTGGTGGTGGATATGAGGCAATGGGATACCATATGGGACCATTATATGCGATTGAGGATGGATTTTTAGAATTACCTGGGCACATTTGTCATGGAGACACCTTTCAAAAAATAGAGCAAGATTGGTCTGAGATTCAATATGACGTAGATGCTATAAACGTAGACAAAATTAACCAAGAGTTTGATTATATATTGACTTTTTTGGCAGAAGAAGTATTTCCAGAGTGGCACAAGATTGACAGTCTAGAAACTTATTTTTCACTGGAACATCAAGCCTATTTGCAAGCAACCAAAACAGGGCCAATTGATCCTTTAACACAATGGCCCATGTGGGAGACAGAAGCAAAACAAAACCGCGATCCTTGGCATGCACGCGACTATACTCTTGGTGTTTGGGAACTTTTGTCAGGCAAAGAAGAGGAAGGCTACAAACACCTTGAAAGCTGTGTGCAGCAGAAAAAAAGCTATTACTGTGGGGATTATAATGATCGTTCCAGTCCCGATGCTATACTATACTACAATGCAGAACTTTTTGCCAATACCAAACAAATCAAGGATCACAATGACCGCAAAAATGCAATTTTAAAGACATATGACGAAGTATGTCAATTTATGAAGTATTATTATCGATTAACCAAACGTGTAGAGCGATAGTTTATAAACACTAGATCGCTCAAAGACTAAGCTGTTGACAGCAGAAAGGATGATTATTATGGAAAACTCTTATTCAAATTTTACAATCTCAGAGGGGCAATTTCAATTGAGGGATATTATTTATCCTGTTACATCTACTAGTTTGTGGGCATACTACCAAGATCAAAATATTATTTTGTTTCCGTCGGTAGATGCAAAGACCACCGATCCGCAAGTAGAGTATGAAATGCGTTGTGTGTCATTGTATCACAACAATGGCTTTAACACACATTGCAGTACTTTTGCAGCGTTAAAGGGAAAAAAATTTGTCTGGACTAGCGATACTAATATTGATGAAGAAGAGGCAGGGTATTTTTGTGTACAAGAACATGAATGTGTGCAAAATGGAACCATTGAAATATTGGATGTAACATCCACAACTATGACCATTCATTGGAGTGGAGAAGCAGATGTTTTCTGGAGTGAACCATATGGAAGCAATGTCCCTTTTGAAACTATTTTTACGGTAGAACTTCCTACAAAAATTAGTTATGCGTTAGAACCTTTTCAGTCCACAAAAACCATTATCAATGAAAATACAGAACTTGAACTATTAAATATAGATCAGTTTAACGAAGAAGTCAACCGAATCTCTGCTTCTAGAGAATGGGATCAATTTAATACAGTGTTAGAATTTCGTCTGATTTGTGAAGGAACAGGATACAATGGAACCGTTGTTTTTACCAATGGCAAAAATAACCATGTAACGACTATGGAAGAAAACTGCCCCAAAAAAGTATGTCTAGAGAGTGTCAACTATAATCTAAAATGTCAATATGAGATCTTTCTTTTTGTAATCGAGTAACTCTTTTCAAATACCAAACGACAGATCAAGTGTGATGCGAGTTGATCCTAATCAAGCAACTATGCAAGAATATTCTTTTAGCAAAACCATACCAAAATAGTACATACAAAAAATTAACAATAAAAATAGTATGATTAGATATTGCAAATAATGGTTTACTTCGTTAATATTCTTATGTATAATGAAGTATGTTTTGCATTTCTTTTGTAGAACAAAATCGATTTGAAAGGATAAGAGTGAACATTTATGATCGGCGCTGACGCAATAGTAAAATGTCTCGAAAATGAAGGTGTCACTACTGTATATGGATATCCTGGGGTAGCAATCTGCCCATTTTACAACAGTATTCTTCACTCAGAGATTAAGACAATATTAGTTAGAACAGAACAGAATGCTGCCCATGCGGCAAGTGGAGAAGCACGAGTCACTGGCAAAGTGGGTGTATGCGCAGTTACAAGCGGACCTGGAGCTACCAATCTAATCACTGGTATCGCAACAGCCTTTGCAGACAGTATTCCTATCGTATGTATCTCAGGCCAAGTCAACAGTGAGCTGATCGGAAGTGATGTTTTTCAAGAAGCAGATATTACAGGCGCAGTAGAATCTTTTGTCAAGTACAGCTATCTTGTCAGAGATGTAGCAGATATTCCACGTATTGTTAAAGAAGCATTCTACATTGCAAATTCTGGCAGAAGGGGACCTGTTCTAATTGACATCCCTATTGATATACAAAATGCTGCAATCAGAAATTTTAAATATCCCGAGGAAGTTAATATTCGCGCGTATAAACCTACAGTCAAGGGACATATCGTGCAAATTAAAAAAGTGATAAAAGAGATTGAAAAGGCAAAAAAACCCATTATCTGTGCGGGTGGTGGTGTACATTTAAGCAATGCTGTCACAGAATTGCGAAATTTTGCCCATCAGTATAGAATTCCAGTAGTTTCTACTATGATGGGAATCGGTGTTATGCCCACACAAGATCCCATGTATTTTGGTATGGTAGGCAACAATGGAAAGGCATACGCAAACCGCGCTATGAACGAATCCGATTTGTTGATTATGGTAGGCGCTAGAGTAGCAGATAGAGCTATCAGCCAACCTGATCTCATTACCACCAACAAAGTGCTTGTACATATTGATGTCGATCCAGCAGAGATCGGCAAAAATGTTGGGCCAACCATACCACTTGTAGGAGATGCCAAGCATATTTTTGAAGATTTTACTAAGGAGGAATTCTTCTGTGAACATGAGGCATGGATTCAGACTTTAGAGGACTATCGCAAAACAATGGTTCAAAAACGCAAGCCCAATCCAGACTATGTCGATCCAGCAGCCTTTATCACATTGCTCTCAGAAGAGTTAAAGGAGGATGCTGTTTATGTGGCAGACGTAGGACAAAATCAGATTTGGAGCTGCAATTATCATATTGTCAGAGATGGACGTTTCTTGACCTCTGGGGGAATGGGTACAATGGGATATTCCATCCCCGCAGCAATGGGAGCTAAGCGCGGGGATATGAACAGACAAGTTGTCGCTGTGTGTGGAGATG
>CAJUHQ010000118.1 GCA_910586095.1 uncultured Lachnospiraceae bacterium
TTAATCCCCCAAGCCATTGGATAGCGATCTACAAAACCAATTACTTTTTCAAACAAAAAAGTAATAATAATCACCGCATACAACCCCCATGCGAGAGTACTCTCCAAACAAATTACGCCTTTATAATTGCAGAACTTATCATTGTAGTCCCACCATACTTCACCAAACAACTTCATCATTAACTTTGCTACCAAAAATTCAAAGGCAGTTGCAAGTATGGCACCTGCTATGTATAAAACCACCAGATTCTGTGCGAACGGATGTAGAATAATATATCCTACCGTGGCTCCAAAGCCATAAATTGGACAAAATGGCCCTGTCATGAACCCTCTGTTTGTTAGTTTTCTATTGCAAAGTGAAATATATATAGATTCCACTACCCACCCTATAATGCTAAAAAGGAAAAAACAGGCAACCAAATGATACAAATCATATCCTGCCACATGAATTTTACTCCACCACATAAATTTCTCCTCCATACGCAAAAATCCTTGGCATAAACAGCCAAGGACTTTGATTCAACTAATAAAATTTCAAGCAACTATCCAGCCAAAACTATTAAACCAACTTTTGAATAACTGAATGAACGGTCACAAAAAACTAATTATATTTACGTTTCCTAGCTGCTTCAGACTTTTTCTTGCGTTTTACGCTTGGCTTCTCATAATGCTCTCTTTTACGGATTTCCTGCTGAATTCCGGCTTTAGCGCAACTTCTTTTAAATCTGCGTAAAGCGCTATCCAAAGTCTCGTTTTCTTTAACGATTACATTTGACATGCTATCACACCTAACCTCCCTCCAGCCCCTAATATTGTGTGCCAGACTGTTCGGGTATACTTCATTGCACACTTAAGATTATACCATATATTAAATATACGTCAATAGTTTTTTAAATATTTCTTGTAGGAACTGTACAACTATAAACAATTATTTATCACTATACTGAACTCAGTTGTTCCTCAAGAACGGTCTTTGCCTCTGCAATAGCCTGGTCTATTCCGTCTGGATTCTTGCCTCCTGCTTGCGCCATATTAGGACGTCCACCGCCACCGCCACCAACAAATGGTGCAATTTTTTTGATTAAATTGCCCGCGTGTGCGCCCTTTGCCATTGCGGCATCTGTCGCCATCGCCATCAGATTCACTTTGCCATCAACGCTAGAAGCAAGTACAACAACACCTTCTTCTAATTTTGCCTTTAACTGATCTCCTAGATCTCGCAGCTTATTCATATCTACACCATTTACTGCTGTCGCTAAAAGCTTTGTATCTTTAATCGTAATGACCTGATCCATAACATCGCCCAATGCTTCTTTGGCTGCCTTGCTCTTTAGTGCTTCATTCTCGCTTTGCAGAGCCTTGATCTGTTCTGCCATATGCTCAATCTTTTCAATCAAATTTGTTGGAGTTGTCTTGGCTGCCTTGGCTGCCGCATCAAGCTCTTTTTCGAGCTTTTTATAATAATCAAATACATTGTCTCCTGTAAGTGCCTCGATACGGCGCACGCCTGCCGCCACTCCGCTCTCAGAAATAACCTTAAACGCTGTGATATCTCCCGTATTTTTTACATGTGTACCACCACAGAACTCCTTTGAGAACTCACCCATCGAAACAATGCGTACAGTCTCTCCATACTTCTCGTCAAACAGTGCCATAGCCCCTGTTTTCTTTGCTTCCTCCATAGTCATCACTTGAGTTTCAACAGCAATCTTATCGGCAATTTTCTCATTGACCATCTTTTCTACTGCTGCGAGCTCCTGTGCTGTCATTGCCTCAAAATGGCTAAAATCAAAACGAGTACGCTCTCCATCCTGATAAGAACCTTTTTGTTGTACATGTGTACCAAGTACCTCGCGCAGCGCCTTTTGCAACAAATGCGTTGCGGAATGGTTCTTACAAGTCTTAGCGCGAAGAGAATCATCAACTGTCAAAGTAACAATATCACCTACTTTAATCATTCCCTTTGTCATTCTGCCAATATGTCCAACTTTATCGCCATGAAGTTTGATCGTATCCTCTACTACAAACTCACCAGACTCTGACAAGATTATACCTTTATCGCCCTGTTGTCCACCCATAGTTGCATAAAATGGGGTCTTTTCAACAATAATCGTACCAATCTCACCATCAGAAAGAGCTTCTGTCAGTTCTGTCTCTGTTGTGAGCACTGTGACCTTTGCATCTGTTGTCAATGTGTCATATCCGACAAACTGTGTAGAAATTGCTGGATCAATCGACTCATACACTGTCACATCTGCTCCCATATAATTCGTTACTTTTCGCGCTTTGCGAGCCATTTCTCTTTGTTCTTCCATCGCCTTTGTAAAGCCTTCTTGATCGATAGAAAAACCATTTTCCTCTAGAATTTCTTGTGTGAGATCAATCGGGAATCCATATGTGTCATATAACTTAAATGCATTGGCTCCTGAAAGAACCTTTTCACCTGACTGGCGCAAGGAATCTTCCATCTCAGAAAGAATCGCAAACCCTTGATCTATTGTTTTATTAAATTTCTCCTCTTCCTGTGTCAATACCTTAAATATAAAATCTCTCTTCTCGTCAAGCTCAGGATATCCATCCTTACATTCCTCTATCACTGTCTGTGCAAAATCTGCCATGAACGATCCTTTGATACCCAACATTCTGCCATGACGCGCCGCGCGCCGGATAATCCGTCGAAGCACATATCCACGCCCTTCGTTTGTAGGCATAATCCCATCTGAAATCATAAAGGTTGCAGAACGAATATGATCTGTAATCAAGCGAATAGAGATATCTTTTTTCTCATCTTTTTGGTATTCTGTGCCTGCCACTACACAAATTCTATCGCGGATCGCTTTCATGGTATCAATGTCAAATACTGTATTTACATCCTGAACCACTACTGCGAGTCGCTCTAAGCCCATACCTGTATCAATATTCTTTTGTGCAAGTTCTTCGTAATGACCTTTTCCATCTCCGTCAAACTGTGTAAAGACATTGTTCCACACTTCAATAAAACGATCACACTCACACCCTACTTTACAGTCTGGTTTGCCACAGCCATACTGAAGCCCTCTGTCATAATAAATCTCGGAACAAGGTCCACAAGGTCCTGCGCCATGTTCCCAAAAATTATCACATTCTCCTGTCTGAGGATCACGATAAAAACGCGTAATTTTCTCGGCTGGCACTCCAATTTGTTCTGTCCAAATCTGAAATGCCTCCTCATCCTCACTGTAAATAGAAGGATATAGACGCTCTGGATCTAGTCCTACCACTTGCGTCAAAAACTCCCAACTCCATGCTAGTGCTTCTTTCTTAAAGTAATCTCCAAAAGAAAAATTGCCCAGCATTTCAAAAAATGTCAGATGACGTGCTGTTTTGCCAACATTCTCAATATCACCTGTCCTAACACATTTCTGACAAGTGGTCACACGCCGCCGTGGCGGTATCTCCTGCCCTGTAAAATAAGGCTTTAATGGTGCCATACCCGAATTGATAATCAACAGACTGTTATCTTTATGTGGCACCAAAGAATAACTTTTTAAAGCCAGATGCCCTTTACTTTCAAAAAATGTAAGGAACATTCGCCTCAATTCATTTACTCCGTAATTTTTCACAGTTATCCCCCCATGTATCCATCTTCTAAGAAATTAGCAAATGATTTTTAACAATTGCTACGTAGTTTTGTCTATCTTAAAATGTAAATTTATCAGCAAAATAAGCGTCTAACTCCTCAATTGGAATCCGAATCTGTTCCATTGTATCACGAAACCGAACAGTAACTGCATGATCCTGCTCAGACTCAAAATCATATGTAACACAAAATGGAGTTCCAATTTCATCCTGGCGGCGATATCTCTTGCCTATATTTCCTCTGTCATCAAACTCACAATTATACTTTTTACAAAGCTGTGTATAAATCTCCTCTGCACCTGCATTTAGCTTTTTACTTAGAGGAAGCACACCAATCTTTACAGGCGCGATAGCCGGATGAAAATGAAGCACAGTACGCATATCACCTTCCCCAAGATCTTCCTCATCATACGCAGCGCAGAGAAATGCAAGCACTACGCGGTCTGCTCCAAGGGATGGTTCGATGACATACGGAATATATTTCTCTTTCTTTTCATCATCAAAATAGGCCATATCCTGCCCAGATGCATCCTGATGTTGTGTGAGATCGTAATCTGTTCTATCTGCAATTCCCCAGAGTTCACCCCAACCAATTGAAGGAAATAGATATTCAATATCTGTAGTTCCTTTTGAGTAAAAACTAAGTTCTTCTGGATCGTGGTCACGCAGTTGCAGTTCTTCCTCCTTGATCCCTAAGCTGATAAGCCAATCTCTGCAAAAACCTCTCCAATACTGAAACCACTCTAGATCTGTACCTGGCTCGCAGAAGAACTCAAGTTCCATCTGTTCAAATTCTCTAGTGCGGAATGTAAAGTTTGCAGGAGAAATTTCATTTCGAAATGATTTGCCAATCTGCCCAATTCCAAAAGGAATCTTTTTTCTAGAAGTTCTCTGCACATTCTTAAAATTCACAAAAATTCCCTGCGCAGTTTCTGGTCTTAGATAAATAGTACTCTTGGCATCCTCTGTCACGCCCGGAAATGTCTTAAACATCAAATTGAACTGGCGGATATCTGTAAAATTATGTTTGCCGCAAGTTGGACAAACAATATTCTTTTCCTCAATAAAACCTTTCATCTCTTCCTGAGAAAATGCGTCGATTGGCTTTTCTAACTCAATACCATTTTCGCTCGCATAGTCCTCAATCAGCTTGTCCGCACGAAAACGTTCATGACACTCTCTACAATCCATCAAAGGATCTGAGAAGCCTCCCAAATGCCCTGATGCAACCCATGTCTGCGGATTCATTAAGATCGCACAATCAACTCCTACATTATATGGATTTTCTGTAATAAATTTTTGCCACCAAGCCTTCTTTACATTATTTTTAAGCTCGACTCCAAGATTGCCATAATCCCACGTATTAGCAAGTCCACCATAAATTTCGGAACCAGGATACACAAAGCCTCTGCTTTTTGATAGCGCTACGATTTTGTCTAATGTCTTTTCCATTTTTGTAATCATGCTCCTTTTATTTTAATTATTTAAAAACGATAATTCCATATCCTTGTACAGGTTTGACATCTGCACTTTTTTTGTCTACAACGGTCACACCTTCACTGACATATAAAATCTCATCAAAACAATTTACGCGAATAGATTCTACTTCTTGTCCTTCCTCTGGCTTGACTGCCTCTACAAATACAATGTGATTGCTTCCCATTCCCATAAGCTCTGGCTTTGAGATGCTTGTCCCTTCTGATGCAACTCCATGCAAAGTAATATTGAGGTCAAATCCAGCCTGATTTGCAGCTTGTACTGTACCAGCAAAGAAGTTCTCCTCATTAAATCCAGCATAGGATTGGTAATCTCCAAACTCCATATGCACTTTAACTACCCCACTTGATTCACTGCACTTTTTCAATTGAACCTTCGCTGATGAGCTACTTTGTTGATACTCTGTGATAGACGTTTCTATCATGGTCTTTAAACCATCTATGTCATAATAGTTTTCACCAAAGTCCTCCACAATTTTACTTGTAATACTACCATCCTTATTCACTGAAATAGATGTCTTTGAGCCATCCTCTGTGCTTGTACCTGACTCTGCATTTATATTTCCTTCGCTTTTCTCTCCACATGCAGTAAGTCCCATCACACATAAACAAAATAACAGACATACTGCTTTGCTTATTTTTTTTGTTCTTTTCATTTCAGTCTCCATTTTTACTATTTAAAATTAATCTCTTTTGATCTACATTTCTGGAATATTAATCCTCTATTCTATCAATATAGATCATTTTGAGAACCTTGCGTCTTATTATATACAACTTATTCTAGATTTTCAAGTATTTCAATACTTTTAAAATCTTTCTCCAACACCTTTTTGCATATTTCTTTGCTAAAAAGTTGTAATTCACACAATACATCTGGCTTTATATGAAATGAAAAAAGCTTTTCTGCTGGCGTCTTCATTATGTAGTCAATCGTGTACGCAGTAGCCTCCATCAGCGCATCTTTTGCATAAATTCCTGGAAATTCGCCATTAATCATAATTGTTTTTAATTCAAATATGCATCGAACTAATCTATTGTCAAAATTGGATGAAGTAAGTGCTCTCAAAGATTGATACAATAATTTTAACAACTGTGTCTCATCACTGTTCTCCCTTGTATAGTAATCACACAGTTCCAAAAAATACATACCATAATAAGCACCCACAAAATCTTGTCTTAATTTTTCAAAATAATTGGTAATCTCTGCCTCTGCTATTGTATAAGAATTTCTTCCTTCATACAATCGAAACTGTCCGAACGAAAATGGATTGGTGGGAGCCATCAGCCTGCTGCCAGGTTTTCGCGCCCCTTTTGCAAAGGCTGATATCTTCCCTCTTTCCTTAGTGAGTAAAACCACTCTTCTATCATACTCCCCGATTGGTTCCGCTTTTATAATGATCCCTGTCAGTGTAACAATCCCTTGCATGCCTACATTCATTTTCTATCCCTGCCTTGTCCTTGGCTTTTTCCTTATTAGGATGCCTTTTGTAAGCCAGATAATCGTCTACCTGCCCTGTCTGCATAAACCGGCCCCATCCATCCTCGTACATTCTATAACCATACCCTTTCTATTCTATCTTACGATGAAGAACAAACTATTTACACACGTCTTTTTTGACAATTTTTTGTTTGTATTCCTCTGGTATTAGGGTGTGCTTATAGAACAATTTTATTCATGATCTTTTGGGTCATACCCGAAATTCTTTATGAGAAAATCACTGTCACGCCAGTCTTTCTTTACCTTTACCCACAATTGCAAATTGACGTGCTGTTCTAACAGATCCTCGATTTCAGGACGCGCCATAGATCCAATTTTCTTGAGCATGGCACCGCCCTTTCCTATGATGATACCTTTATGTGAATCGCGCTCACAAATAATAGTCGCATCAATATTCACAATATTTTTTCCATACTTCATAGACTCAATTATGACAGCCACTCCATGTGGTATCTCCTCATCAATACTTCTTAGTACTTTCTCGCGAACAAGCTCCGCTACAATCTGTCGTGTGGGCTGATCTGTGATTGTATCTTCATCATAGAAAGCCGCCCCATACGGAAGATAGCTCATGATCTGTTGGATCAACACTTCTGTATTGTCCTTTTTTAGTGCAGAAACAGGTACTACCTCAGCAAAATCAAGTTGTTTTCTATAAAGATCAATCGAAGCGACTACCTGTTCCTTCTTCACAGTGTCAATCTTGTTAATCACAAGTATGACAGGTGCAGACGTCTTCTTTAGCTGTTCTATAATATGCTGTTCACCAGCACCAATGTACTCTGTAGGCTCCACAAGCCACAAAATGACATCAACCTCTTTAAAGCTATGTTCTGCCACATGGACCATATAGTTGCCTAATTTATTTTTGGCTTTGTGTATGCCTGGGGTATCCACAAAAACAATTTGTCCTTCATCTGAAGTATACACCGTCTGTATTCGGTTTCTAGTCGTCTGCGGTTTCTTGGAAGTGATCGCAATTTTCTGCCCAATCAAACAATTCATCAATGTGGATTTCCCCACATTGGGTCTACCCACCAACGCTGCAAATCCTGCCTTGTATCTCTCATTCATCTGTGCAACTCATTCCTCCATATTTCTACATATTCCACACAAGAAAAATTGACGCCTAAGACTTAATGAAAAAGATTTTCTACCTTCATAAACAGTTGACTGCTCTCATCAATCACTTGGCTATTTCCTACCACACAAATCGTATCCTGAGCCATAATGGCATCTAGATACCCTGCCAAGGCCCTAATATCCTCCTGTGAACATGCAAGCAACTCATCGCGTTCCTTTTGTACCTCCTCATACGTAAGATTGGTGAGATAGGCACTTAGAGAGCGACTTCCTTTCATAATAGGTGTCATAGGAACATCTAGATAGCTGACAGCGCCTATAATATATTTGGTCATTGTCCTCTCATCTACTGTAAAGTTTCTCAGATACTCTCCTGCTTTCTTAAAAGTATCAACGGTCTTTTGTAGATTTGGATCTCTATAGGATGTTAAATAACTGTCCCCTGTCCTGCCAAAACTGCTCATACTACCATAGGCTCCACCTTTGACGCGCACATTGATCCATAAATAATCATAGTCTAAAATTACTTTGAGTGCTCTCAAAGCTCCTGTGTATGTGTAGTCTGTATTTGTTCTATAATTTCCTGCCTTACATACATACTGTACTTGGGCAGAAGTCGAAAATGCCTCATTCTTTTTTTGCAGCGAAATCATAAATGGCTCTTTTTTGACAGTATTCGTAAATAATTTTGCCTTCAGATTTGGTATAAGGTCTTGGATAGCTTCTATTCCTTCCTCTGTGGCTGTAATATCCACCATAAGATTTTCAGGTCGGAATAAACACTTCATAAGCTCTGATAATTTTTCTACCAACTCTTTTTTATTTTCCTCAAAATTTGTTGTCAACTTTTCTAACAGACGATAACAAGGAATCCCACTTACCAACTCAGAAATCGCCGCTACCTCACTAAAATAAGACATTGCTCTCACCGCTGCGGTAGAATGTCCTGAAGCAACCATACTACTTTGCATCCGCGACTGCAACTCTTCTAAAATCTCTCGGATTCGATTTGTATCTGTCAACTTAGAGCCTGTCATAATCTCTGTCACCAGATCAAATGCTGTTGGCAATTTATCATACATCGCCTTTGTCTTAATCTCAAAAGTAAGCTTGTATTCATCAAGATTCTTCGCGTTTACATAAGTATTCACTGTGCTTGTAATACCACCTGTGTGAATGTTCATCTCATTGCACAGTTCCCCATAACTATATTGCTCTGTATCAACACAACCCAACACATTTTTAAGAATCCCAATATAAGAAAATAATTCTACTGGAATATTATAGGCATCAAAAATCAGTCGAATATAGCCAATGCCATTGGTCGCAATATCATGAAACACTACTTTAGTGTCTCCTATTTGTCGTACTTCATTGATAAACTCTTCTGCTTCCTTCTTAATGTCCTCTCTTGCAAGCATTGGAATTTTTGCAAGATTCTCAGGCGCCTCCTCCGCCTCCTGAAATGCGTGCAATGCCTTCGTATCTGCCACAATCTTACGAAGTTCCTCGCTGCTTAATCCCGCTTTATACGCCGCAAGCTTATCAACCAATTCCTTATCTTTTTGAGTTGTCAACCCTTCCTTGGGTGCTATCACCACCACCGACTTATGCATATTTTGAATCAAATACTTCTCTATCAGTTTTTCATAATAGTCTGTGTTGATTTTTTCTTTAAGCTCCTTAAAAATATCAAGAGCCTCAATCATATCAAATGGCATATTGTCATCATAGAGCCATGAATCAAACATTTGTAACCCATACATTAATCCCTTAGGATATGAGCCAAAATCTGCTTCTCTATATCGAAACTCGTAGTAATTTAACCCCGCAAGCAGTGATTTCTTGTCAATGCCCTCCCGCACAATGCGCGCAAGTTCACTCTCCACAACATCAACAAACTCTTCCTTTTGTGAACTGTTGGCATTTTTGGCAACAATAGAAAAATATGGCTGATAAATACCATTCTCATAAATTGTATAGACTTCTGTTCCAATATTTCTATGAATCAATGCAAGTTTTAAAGGAGCAGCAGAAGCAGAACAAATCGCATACTCCAAAATTTGCATAGCAAAGTATAGTTCTTTGTCTAGACTTGTTCCAATCACTGTATTATAAGAAAGATACGTATTGTTCTCTAGCGTTTCTCCCTCCATAATAGGATATTCCTTGTATAGCTCTACTGGTTTCTCAAAGGATGGCTGCAATTTAAGAGAAGAATCAATCTCAATTTTGTCAAATTGACTTAGATAGTGTTGATCTATCCACTCTAGCTTTTCTGCCATATCCATATTTCCATATAGATAAAGATAACTGTTTGACGGATGATAATACCTTCTGTGAAAATCAAGAAACTGTTCATACGTGAGATTAGGAATAACTTGCGGATCTCCACCCGACTCCACACCGTATGCAGTGTCTGGAAACAGGGAGCTTAACACTTCCCTGTCATTGATTTCATCTGGTGAGGAGAAGGCTCCTTTCATCTCATTATATACAACACCATTTAATGTAAGAGGACTATTTTCATCCTCCATCTCATAATGCCACCCCTCCTGCTGGAAAATTTTCTCTTCCTTATAGATATTGGGATAAAATACTGCATCTAAATATACATGCATTAAATTCTGAAAATCCTTATCATTGCAACTTGCAACAGGATAGACTGTCTTATCGCTATAGGTCATCGCATTTAAAAAGGTATTAAGAGATCCTTTTACAAGCTCCACAAACGGGTCCTTCACAGGAAAATCTTTGGAGCCACACAGCACAGTATGCTCTATAATATGTGGCACTCCTGTCGAATCTGTAGGAGGCGTACGAAAACCAATATAAAAAACTTTATTTTCATCATCATTACTTAAAAGCGCTATCCGCGCTCCTGATTTTTTGTGACGCAGCAACCAACTCATCGCCCCGATATCATCAATCTGCCGCTTTCCAATTACTTCATATGCTGTTACTTCTTCAATTTGTCTCATTTTTATAATTATACTCCTTTCAGAATCTTCAGGAAAAATAGACGTTTGCGAAACGCCACAATCCGCATAAATACGGCATCTTTTGTTACTAAA
>CAJUHQ010000119.1:0-5787 GCA_910586095.1 uncultured Lachnospiraceae bacterium
CCTCATTGGATGCAACAGCTACTAGAAATGATATCATAAATAATAACTTGGCAAATGTGAATACACCAAATTATAAGAGAAAAGATATCCGTTTTGAGACAGAGTTGAAGCATGCCTTTGCAAGGGCGAGTGAAAAAACAGTGGATGCACGAGTAAAGCATCTTGATCTAGAGGCACTCACTCCAGAAATTTATACGGATTATGAGGAGCTTTCCTATCGGTATGATGGCAATAATGTGGATATTAACAATGAAAATGCAATTCTTGCAAAAAATCAGATTAAATATAATGGTTTAATGGAATTAATGAATAAGGATTTTGAGGCGCTGAGATCTGTTACAAAGTAAACTCACATCATACTCAATCTGCCGTTTGATCGGCCATATGGCCATCTAACAATTATTATTTTTATAAAAACATAGCTTAAATAAGTGGTGATAAACCAGAACAGAGGAGGTTATATAGATGGGAATTATGGATTCGTTTGATATCAGTGCATCAGGAATGTCTGCTGAGCGATATCGTATGGACATTATCTCTCAGAATATGGCAAATGCCAACACAACAAGAACACAGGATGGCACTTCTTATGTCAGAAAAGTTGTGACATTTCAAGAAAAGACAGATACCAAGGACAGGCGATTTTCGCATATGCTCGACACAGCGTTTAGCAATCTTAGTGGTAGACCACTTGGAAGTACCAATTCTGCGCGACTGTCAAGTCCAGGAACAGGTGTAAAAATTGGTGGAGTGTATGAAGATACATGGACAGAGGAAGTTATGGCATATGATCCAGAACATCCAGATGCAGACGAAAATGGTTATGTTCATTATCCCAACGTAAATGTTATCACAGAGATGACTAATATGATTGATGCGAGCAGGGGATATGAGGCAAACCAGGCAGCATTTGAAGCAACGAAGGCAATGGCATTAAAGGGACTTGAGATGAAATAAAGGCACCCAAAGGTAGATACTAAGATATCAAAGGATGGATATCTTGCAATTGGGGAGTGTAAATAATAAAGGATTATTAAGGGGGAAACCAAAAATGAAAATCGCAGCAGCAAATGATATTAACAGTTTTTATAATTTAAACTCAGATGCAATAAAGAACACATTGTATGGAACAGCTAATACAACAGTTGGTGATGGGGAGAAAACTAATCTGTTTGGAACGTTGCTCAACGCAGCAGTAAGCAATATTAGAGATACAAATACAGCCATATCTAACAAAGAAAATGAAGAGTTGAAGTGGGCTATGGGTATATCAGAAAATACACATGATTTGACACAAGCAGTTGGAAAAGCAGAGACTGCATTAAATTATACAATCGCACTTAGAGATAAGCTTCTCGATGCATACAAGGAAATTATGCAGATGCAGATTTAAGGTACAGACATTACGTTTCGGTTGTTGAAGGGCGGCCTGAAATGGAGGGTACAGGTCGTCTTCCAAGGAGCTTGAGAGTTGACAGGCAACAAAAGCTCTTTTGTAAAGGATTACGAATTATATTGGGATAAGGAGACACTTGAAATGGTTGATAAAGTATTGGACTTTGGAAAAAAGCTATTAGAGAGAATAAAAGAGTGGTGGAATAAGTTTCAGCCCAAACAAAAGACATTAATCATTGGTGTTGTCGTAGTAGTTTTACTTGCTATAGCAATATTAGTCGCTGTATTGACAAGAAAACAGTATGTTAATATTGTGAATTGTGAGTCTACAAAAGAGGCAGCAGCAGTTCGTGATTTATTAGACTCAGAAGGACTCAAATATAATGTGTCATCAGATGGACTAAATTTTGAGATTCTTAAAGAACAAGAATCAGATGCGAATCTTTTGCTCGGTGCGAACAATATTCCGACAGCCGCATATACAATAGATGATGTGCTTGATGGAAGCTTCTCCACAACAGAGGCAGATAAGCAGAAACGCTATAAACTTTTTATGGAATCACAGATTGAACAGGACGTTGAGAATATGAAGGCTGTGAAGTCTGCATCAGCACAGCTTACTATTCCAGATGACAATGGAACTTTGATTGCACAGAATCTTGAGAAGTATGCAAGTGTCCTGATTGAATTGAATGAAGGTGCAAACTTTACAGAAGAAAATGCAGCGGCAATTGCACGCATGATAGCGACAGGCCTTGGAAATGATACCACAGACAATGTGACAATCACAGACGTAGAGGGACGGATTTGGTTCCCTGTAGAGCAGACATATGCTACAATAGAAAAAGCAGATACTATGATGATGCTCAAGCAGGAAGCAGAAAGCATGATTAAAAATGAAGTAAAGCAAGTTCTTCTAGGAACCAATGAATTTAATCAGATTGAGGTGGCAACCAATATCTCAATGGATTTCTCACAAAGAGAAATTACACGACATACATATTCTGCACCTGAAGGACATGACCAGGGACTACTTTCTCACGAAGAAGTATATCAATCTAATGCAACAGATGGAGTTGGCGGTGTTCCAGGAACAGACTCAAACTCAGAAACAGATTATATGATTGATGAGTCTACAGGAACAAACAGTAGTACATATGAAAGAAAGAGTGATTATCTTCCAAATGAGGAGATTGTTAAAGAAACCGCCGCTACAGGCACAATTGTATACAATAACAGTTCTGTATCTGTAGCAGCCGTAAAATATCGTATAATACGAGAAGAGGATGTTAGACTTCAAGGATTTTTAGATGGTATTACATGGGAAGAATATAAACTTGCAAACAATGAAAAGACAAGAATTGAAATTGATGATGATCTAGTGAATATGGTGGCAAATGCCACAGGAATTCCTGCAAAAAATGTAAGCTTTGTAGCATATGAGGAAGTACAATTTATTGACACAGTTAGAACAAGCGTAGATTATAAGGATATTGTTCAGGTAGTCTTGATTGTCGTTATTCTGGCACTCCTTGCCTTTGTAGTAATCATGAGCTTAAAGACAAAGAGAGAGGTGGAGGAAGAGGAAGAACTTGCAGTGGAGGATCTACTTCAGTCTAGCCAGGTTGAAGAGCTTGAGGGAATAGAGACAGAGCAGAAGTCTGAGGCAAGGAAGTTGATTGAGAACTTTGTAGAGGAAAATCCAGAAGCAGTGGCTACTCTTTTAAGAAACTGGCTTGATGAGGATTGGGGGTAACTTGTAATGGCTGAAAGGGAAGAATTAAAGGGAATACAGAAAGCGGCAATCTTGCTGATTGCGCTTGGTCCTGAGAAATCTTCTTTGATATTCAAACATTTAAAGGAAGAGGAAATTGAGGACTTGACACTTGAGATTGCCAATACAAAGAGCGTTACGCCCAAGATCAAGGAAAAAGTAATCAGCGAGTTTTATGAGGTGTGTCTAGCACAGCAATATATTGCAGAAGGTGGTATCAACTATGCTAAGGAGCTTTTGGAGAAGGCATTGGGCTCTGAGAAAGCTCTGGATGTTATCGGGCGGTTGACAGCTTCATTGCAGGTAAAACCGTTTGAGTTTGTAAAGAAAACAGATGCATCTCAGTTACTAAACTTTATACAAGATGAACATCCACAGACGATTGCCTTGATTTTGTCCTATCTGTCAGCAGGGCAGGCGGCAACCATCCTCGGAGCATTGGTTCCTGAGAAACAAGCAGAGGTGGCACGGCGTATTGCTACGATGGATAGAACAAGTCCCGACGTAATCAAAGAGGTTGAGCGCGTGTTGGAGTCAAAACTTTCTTCACTGGTCAATCAGGATTACACGATTATCGGTGGTGTGGATGCTGTAGTAGATATCTTAAACACTGTAGACCGTGGAACAGAAAAGCATATCATGGAAACTCTCGAAGTGGAAGAGCCAGAGCTTGCAGACGAGATCAGAAAGAAAATGTTCGTATTCGAAGATATTCTGCTTCTCGACGACCGTGCAATACAACGTGTGCTCAGAGATGTTGATAACAATGACCTTGCGATTGCCTGCAAGGGTTCTACAGAGGAAGTTCAAGGTGCTATCTTTAACAACATGTCCAAACGTCTTGCAGAGATGATTAAGGAAGATATGGAGTTTATGGGACCTATTAGAATGAAAGACGTAGAAGAAGCACAGCAAAAGATCGTTAATATTATTAGAAAACTTGAAGATTCTGGTGAAATCGTTATTTCACGAGGCGGAGGTGACGAAATCGTTGTCTAATGGTGGCATATTAAAATCGGGCTGGGTTGTGGTCAATCCAGCCGAAACAAGAATAATTGATACCAATGCGCGCGCCGAAGCGCGGTTGCGGGAATTGGCAGTAGAGCTTGCAAAACAGTGTGGGGAAGAGCCAGAGTTTGCAGAAGGCTTCACTCAAGGCATCAATGCAGTTGATGTAGCAAACCTAATTCGCGACGGAGAAGGAAATATTATTGGCGGTGAGCAAGCTTTTGATGAAGTGATGCAGGAAGAAAATACGCCAACATATGAACAGCAGCAGGAAGTTTTGTCAGCAGATTTGATTGCACAGGCACAAGAACAGATTGAGATGATGAAGCAAGAAGCTCTTGAGCAGATAGAGTATGAGCGTGCACAAGCAGTAGAGGAAGGTAGAAACGAAGGATATCGACAGGGAGTAGAACAGGGACATCAAGAAGGCTATGCGCAAGGACATCAGGAAGGACTTGACAGTGTTGCAGGGACAAGACAGCAGGTTTTGGCGGAGGCAGATCAGAAATTAGCACAACTAGAGGCAGAGTACACGCAAAAACTTAAGGAACTAGAACCACGATTCATAGATACACTCACAGGCATTTATGAACATATCTTTCATGTGAATCTCAAAAATTTTAGGGAACTAATAGTGTATCTTATCCAGAATACGATGCGTAATGTAGAAGGTGGAGGCACTTATTTGATTCATGTATCAAAAGAGGACTTTCCATTTGCAAGTATGCAAAAAAAAGAATTAATCAAAGGCACAAATATTGATTTGGACAGTGTAGAATTGTTAGAAGATGCGACACTTAGCAAAAATGAGTGCATGATAGAGACAGACAATGGTGTGTTTGATTGTGGTTTAGGAACACAGTTAGAAGGACTAAATGAAGAGCTGAGACTGTTGTCGTACGAACCTTAAAAAAGAGATGGATTAGACAATGAATGATGCGATTTCTTTTGAGAAATATCAAAAAGTATTGAATAAAAGCTTTTTTAAAAAGCTTGGAAAAGTAGCTAATGTAGTGGGGCTGACTATTGAGTCTTCAGGACCAGATGCAAAGATGGGAGATATGTGTAAAATTTACACGGATTCAGAGAAGCAGCATGGTATTTTAGCGGAAGTAGTAGGCTTTAAAGATAGAAAAACGTTGCTTATGCCCTACGAGGAGACAGAAGGTATAGGGTTAGGGTGTATTGTTGAGAATATGAATTACCCACTGAGTGTATCTGTGGGGGATAGTCTTTTGGGAAAGACGTTGGATGGTCTTGGCAGATGTATTGATGGATATGTACCAGATCCTGCAACTGTCAAGCGGTATCCATTAGAGGCACCACCTCCCGATCCAATGAGCCGAACTATTATTAGTGAAGTGCTTCCACTTGGTGTAAAGGCAGTAGATGGTTTGATTACAGTAGGCAAAGGCCAACGTATTGGCATATTTGCCGGATCAGGTGTAGGAAAGTCTACATTGATGGGAATGTTTGCTAGAAATACTAAGGCAGATATCAATGTGATTGCCTTGATTGGAGAGCGTGGACGTGAGGTGCGAGAGTTTATAGAACGTGACTTAGGTGAGGAGGGTATGCGCCGTTCCATCGTTGTGGTGGCAACTTCTGAC
>CAJUHQ010000119.1:5797-10601 GCA_910586095.1 uncultured Lachnospiraceae bacterium
ACTTCTGACAGACCAGCACTTGAGCGCAACAAAGCGGCAAAGACAGCAACTGCCATAGCAGAGTATTTTAGAGATCAGGGAAAAGATGTTTTGCTTATGATGGATTCGCTGACACGTTTTTCTATGGCACAAAGAGAGATTGGATTGGCAACAGGGGAACCGCCTGTTACAAGGGGATATCCTCCTAGTGTGTATTCTGAGATGCCCAAGCTTCTCGAGCGTGCAGGTTGCTCAGAACGCGGTTCTATTACAGGGTTGTACACGGTGTTAGTAGAAGGTGAGGATTTTAATGAACCTATTACAGATACAGCTAGAAGTATTTTAGATGGTCATATTCTACTGACAAGAAAGCTTGCAAATAGGAATCATTATCCTGCTATTGATGTGCTCCAAAGCATATCTAGATGTATGTCAATGATTGCGACGAGACCACACAAAGAAGCAGCAGGAAAACTTAAAAATATTATGGCAACTTATAATGAAGCAGAAGATTTAATTAATATAGGTGCCTACAAGAAAGGGAGCAATCCCAATATTGATAGGGCAATCAATAAGATTGATGAAGTGAATGAATATCTGTTACAGTCAACTGAAGATAAGTTTGGATTCGAGGAGACAGTACAACAGTTAGAAAGTTTATTTGCATAATAACCTTTTATCATGCAAAGTCTGGTATCTGTCAGGCTGCATGGCCATTCATGCTATCAATTCCCTTATACCAAAGGTATTAATCCAGGAGGTAGATAAATGGCTGTTTTTCGATATAAGATGCAAAGTATTCTTGATATCAAAGAAAAGCTAGAAAATAAGGCAAAACAGGATTTTGCCGAGGCAAATATGAGGCTTGATGCTGAGAAGAAAAAGTTAGATGAGCTTCAGGCGCGGAAATATTTTTATATGCAAGAAGGTATAAAGCTTCGTATGGAGCTGATTGATGTGAGAAAAATCCGTGAGAATAAGATGGCTGTACTAAAAATGGATGAGTACATATCCAATCAGATGAGGGAGGTAGCCCGCGCAGCGAAGGCAGTGGAGAAAGCTAGAGCAGCGTTACAGGAACTAATGCAAGAAAGAAAGGCGCATGAGAAATTAAAAGAGAATGCGCGTGAGGAGTTTATGAAAGAGGAACAGGCAGCCGAGAGCAAAGAGATTGACCAGCTCACCTCTTATACATATGGACAGAGATTAATGGAGGAGGGATAATATGGCACGCAAGGACGAAAATTTGGCTCCCGACACACCTCAAATGCAGTTAAAACAGTTGAAGGAAAGCCAAAAAGCGTTTAAAAAGGAGCAGAAAAACCAGAAAAAAGAAGCAAAAAAGCGCGCAAAGGAGCTAGAAGATCAGGAGCGAGAGTTAGATGAACAGATAGAGGGCACCAATGTTTCTGTGGTAGTCGTGACATTGTTTATCATTGTGATATGGCTTGGGATCTTGTGTTTGCTTGTCAAGATGGATGTGGGCGGATTTGGTTCTAATGTGTTGACTCCTGTATTAAAGGATGTGCCTGTACTCAATAAATTGCTGCCATCAGAGAATAATCTCGAAGTGACTGAGGATAAATCCTATGGGGGATACAACAGTGTAAAGGAAGCAGTCGATCAAATTACTCGATTAGAGCAACAACTTGCACAGGCACAAAATACCAATACTGCATATGCTGAGCAAATTGAGGCGTTGAAGGTCGAGAATGATCGTTTACAAACTTTTGAGGATAATCAGGTAGATTTCCAACGTATTAAGGAACAATTCTACGAGGAAGTAGTCTACGCAGAAAATGGTCCTGGGCCGGAGGAATACCGCGCATATTATGAGGAGATGGACCCTGCAACTGCCGAGGCATTGTACAAACAAGTGATACAAGAAGAGGCAGTCAATGCAAAAATGCGGGATTATGTATCAACCTTTAGCAATATGGATGCGGCCAATGCTGCTAAGATTTTAAGCTCTATGACTGATAATTTAGAGTTGGCGGCTGCGATCCTTGAGAATATGAGTGCCGCTGCAAGAGGTGGCATTTTAGGAGAGATGGACCCAGCTATTGCAGCACGCATTGCAAAAATAATGAACCCGAATAGCTAAAGTTTTTGCAAAATTTACCGATATAAGTTATGTAACGTTCAAATTATCTGAAAATTCAGACTTTTTCAGGTAATTTGTTCTGTTCATAAAAAGCTGACCTACATAAGGACAGCAAAGAGTATGACAAATTAAAAGGAGAGGAGGAATGACAATGACGGGTGTAACGGGAACAAACAATGTGGTTGGTATGAGTGCGGTTCTAGATCAAAAGACGACTACTACAATGATGAATAAGCAAGTAAATAGCGCCAAGACACAAGATTTTGGTTCAGTATTAAATCAGGCAGCTCAGAAAAATACACAGTCTCAAAATACTGGTAAAGAGTCGCAAAAAAGTACAAACACTACCAACCAGCCCGAGAAAAAGCCTGCGAATGTCCAACAGAATGAGACAGACAAAACAGAGAATTTAAAGGACACAGAAAAGGTAGAAAACCCAATTGAAAACACAGACAGTACACAACAAGAGCTCGTGGAGGAAGATCCAATAGATGAGACTACTGCAGAACAAATTGCGGCGGCATTACAGCAAATTATCGATCAGCTAAAAGAACTTCTTGGTGTGACAGATGAGGAGTTAGCAATTGGAATGGATAGCGCGCAACTGTCACCGATGGATTTGCTTGACTCAGCCAATATGGCGCAGTTAGTAGCTGCTATTGCAGGAGAGGATTCTACGATTAACCTAGTTGCAGACGAAGAACTTTATGCAACATTACAGGACATCACAGAGATGGTAGATACTCAGATTGGCAGTTTGTTAGAAGAGACAGGATTGACAGAGGCAGAGCTTGAGGCAGCTCTTCAGAAGCTTCAGGAAACAGAGGAAGGGATGCCAAACCTTAGTGGAGAGGTACAGGATGAATTTCTTTTAGAACAGCCAATTGAAGCAGATAGTATGAAAGAACAAGAACTTCAAAGTGATCTCGTAATTACTAAAGAAGAAACATCTCAGACAGAAGATGTAAAAGATCTTCCAGAGAATCAACAAGAACATTTGGTGGAAAAAGATAACCAAAGCCAGTCTGCTAAGACAGACGAAAAGGGCAATGAAAACAGAGAATCAAAAGAGTATGGACAACAGCAAAATGCAATGCAGGATTCTCAGAATAACATCAATGAAGTCGTTAGCAAAGCAGGAGAGTCTGTAGAAAAATATACTTCTGAAAATACAGAAAGTATTATGCGACAGCTTGCTGATATGGTAAAAATCGTAAAGGGCGAGCAACTTACCGAGATGGAGCTACAACTTCACCCAGCAAGCCTTGGCACTGTAAATGTCTCTTTAACCACAAAAGGCGGGATGGTGACGGCTGAGTTCACAACGCAGAATGAGGCAGTGAAAGCAGCAATTGAAGCACAGGCAGTACAGCTTCGGCAAAATCTAGAGGAGCAAGGGGTTAAGATCGAGGCGATTGAAGTGTCTGTAGAGAGTCATCAGATGGAGCGTAATCTTGAGAAAGATGGCAAAGGCGAACAGCAGGCAGAGGAGCAAAGAGCACAGCATATCCAAGGAATGAGGAGAAGAAGCATTAATCTTAGAGCCTTTGAGGACAATGGAGAGTTGACAGAGGAACTAGTAGGAGCAGATGATGCGACTCGAATCGCAATGGAGCTGATGACAGCAAATGGAAACACAATGGATCTATTTGCATGAGAGCGTTTCACAATATTTTTAAGAAGAAAGGGGTGTATATATGGCAAGTTTGATGGCGCCAATAGGAGAGGATGGAAAACTACAAACACACACCACATCAGGAGATTCATTGACCCAGAAAAGCAAAAAGAACAATAGTACAGTAGATAGTGATATGTTCCTGTCGCTTCTGGTAGCAGAAATGCAGAATCAAGATCCATTAGAGCCTACAAGCAACACAGAGTGGGTGTCACAGTATGCAACCTTTACCCAAGTGACTAAGATGACAGAGATGTCAGAGTCTATTGATCTTCTCCGTGCAAATGAGATGATTGGCAAGACCGCAGTGATGAAGGTTACAAGCGAGTCAACTGGTGAAGTGACTTATGCACAGGGTGTAGTAGATTATGTTATTGTAGAGGAAGGCAAACCACTTCTTGTGATTGGTGAAAACAAGTATGCACTTTCTGACTTAGACAGCGTGATGAGCAAAGAATATGAGGAAGCATATGATATGTATACGCAGTTTAAGGCGATGATCGATGCACTGCCAAGTGTGAAATATGGAGATAAGTCATACAAGAATGTTATACAAGGTGCATATGATTACTATAATTCTATGAATGACTATCAGAAGAATTTCATGAAGCACTATGCGACAGAGCAAATGCTTATTCTTGCAGAGTGGAAAAAGAAAATGGAGCAGTGGGGTGTCGATATCGAGACAGAGCCAAAAGAAGAAGAGGAAGACAAAGGCACAACGCTCGATGATGTTTTGGAGAGCTTTAATACCAAGATGGACGCAATTTTGGATAAGCTGAAACTGTTATCAACTACTATTACAGAGAACACTGGAAATCAAAAGCCAGAAGGTGGAAATAACAACACAACAACTCCAGGAACAGACGAGACAAAGCCAGGAGATGGAAATAATAGCACAACAACTCCAGGAACAGACGAGACAAAGCCAGGAGATGGAGATAACAGCACAACAACTCCAGGAACAGACGAGACAAAGCCAGGAGATGGGGATAACAGCACAACAACTCCAGGAACAGACGAGACAAAGCCAGGAGATGGGGATA